>PDTB01000016.1 GCA_002748665.1 Dethiosulfovibrio peptidovorans
ATATCCGCGCTCACCGTGCCGGCATCTCTGGCGGGACTCCCCTCTCCTATCGCCATGGTCCATGTGGGGCCGCCGTTATCAGCCAGAGGGCTCAACAGGGGATCTGATGAGATAACATGTATATCTGGAGATGAGATGTCCTCCACCACGGAGTAGGTCACTGCAGGTGTACTCGTACCCCCATTATAAAAATCTCCACTCACGTTATCCCAGAAGATGCAATTGGTCACGATCGGGTCGCTGTTGCGGTTGCACATCCCGCCACCCCAAGTTGCCCCGTTCCCAGAGAAGGTGCAGTTCGTCACTGTGGGGTTACTGCTGTCGTAGTTACGCATCCCACCGCCCTTTTGTACTGCTGTATTCCCCGAAAAGGTACAGTTGACCAGTGCAGGACAGCTGTTGTCGTTGTTGAAGATCCCAGCACCAAACTCTGCCTCGTTCCCCGAGAAGGTACAGTTCGTCACTGTAGGACAACTCTCCCAGTTGCGCATCCCGCCGGCCACATGTGCCTTATTCCCCGAGAAGGTACAGTTCGTCACTGTGGGACTACTTGCGTTATTGCACATCCCGCCTGCCTCATGTGCCTTATTCCCCGAGAAGGTACAATTCCTCACGAGAGGGTTGCTGACAAAGTTGTGCATCCCAGCGCCATTAATGTCAGCAGAGCCTGCACAGATAGTAAACCCGTCCAGAATCGCCGTGTTGTCACAACGATAGGATCTCACCACGCGGAGGCTGTTCGTTCCCACGATATTATCCGCCGACACAGTTACTCCGTTCACCTTATTGGCATCGTTATTGTCGATGTCTCCCGTGAGGACCGTGACGTTAGCTGATACGTCCCGCTCTCCCAGGGTTGTCTCGCCTCCTGCGAACCCCCCGTAGAGCGCCACGTTGTTCGACAACACGAAGGAGTCGGTGTTACTGCTCCCGGGACGGTAGACGCCCGCCTTCACCCAGAACTCCACCTCGCCACTCGCAGGGGTGACGGCTCTCAGAGCATCACGAAACTGAGGTTCGTCCAAAGCTGCAGCCCAGCTCGAACCATCACCGCCAACGCTTGTAGCGTCGACACGCAGGATCGTCGCCGCCCAGGCGCAGCTCGTCAGAAGCGTCATAAAGACGACCAGCGTCCCCGCTGCCGCCCATCTTCGTGCACATCTGTTCTCACACATATGGACCTCTCCTTTCGAGTTCTACCCCAAAATATACAGTTGATACGACATACAACAAGCAATATATTTCAGTATAGCACCAATAATTTAGTATGACATCTTTTCTGTAGTCAAGCATCAAACAAGGAAGGACAGGAGGGGAGACACCGAGTAAGGCGATAAGGAGAGAGAGGCATGATGGAGATCAGGATGGCCATACGGAATAGAAGCACTCATGACCGACCTCCCGTTCTCGACGTTCGTATTGCCGGAACATGGGCCTCTCCGATCTTTCCAATGGAACCGCTAGGATGATGGTCTGTTCCCCGGAGAAAGAGAGCAATAAGATCCGAGGTCTACGTACAGAGTCAACTACGAGATGGGAATGAAAATAATCAAAAGGCACCTGGGCACAAAACGACCCAGGAGCCTCTTTTAAAAAACCTATAGAGAGAACGAACTTAATGACAGGAAGTACACCCCTCACAGCCCGACTCTGCCGGAGCCAGCACGGCCGACGTGACAACCAGATTGACCATCCAGAGGAAGCCCTTGAGGTCGATGCTCACCGTCTTGTCGACAAAATCCATCGCATCTGGCACCCAAACAGTCACATCGCCGTCCTTCAGCTGTTGATAATTGTCCGTGGACGCAGGAGATCCGCTCTTCACGAGAACGGCCTGACGGGCTCCTCAGCCAATACCCAGAGTCCCCTCAAAAACGGTAACTTCAGGACCAATCTCGACGATTCGCTCCTTTGCTCTCTCTGTAATATCGAGCCTTAATTCTTTCATAAAAATCGCACCTCCAGGATCTCTTTTATAGAAGCATACCACATGAGGGTATAACTCACAATCAGTCATTTTGCCTACAGGGGATCTCTAAAAATTCAGAAACTCGCCTCATGTCCTTTCGACGGAGCTCATTCGAGATTCGTATTTTTTTGACCTGCCGTCATGAAGTATCGACTAGGGCGAGGCGGACGTCCTCCCAGGCCGGGAGGACACAGGAGGTGCCCTGCATCATAAAAGCCCATTGTTTATGGATGAAGCGGCAACAAGGCCTCCATGTCGTCAGGGATCGGGGCAAGTACCCTTATCCCCGACACCTCAGAAAGGTTTCCCACCAGCCCATAGGGGAATCGAATTGATCGGGCATGAAGCATGGGACGATGAATTTTCCTCGTCCGATTGACCGGAGCTCCTCCGTATTTTCGATCCCCCAAAACAGGAAAGCCCAGATGCGCCATGTGAACCCGGATCTGATGAGGCCGTCCTGTGAGCAGACTGATCTGACACAGAGCCACCCCACCCCCCACTGCCAAGCAGCGGTAGAGGGTTACCGCTGGCTGGCCGTCGGGATGGACCGAGACGACGTTGGTTCTCTCGTCCTTACGGAGGGGGGCATCGATTCGTCCTTCCCTGGGCGGGGAGCCCTGAACGAGCACCCAGTAGATCTTCTCTACGGTTCTCCGAGCCCAGAGATCGCTTAACTCCCGGAGAGCTCGTCCCGAGAGGGCCAGCACCATGACTCCGGACGTATTCCTGTCGAGACGATGGACAGCCTGAGGAGAAAAATCTCCTCCCTGTACCCAAGCCCGACTCACCACCGAGTCACCGCCCTTCCGATCCGGCTGGCTGAGCAATCCCGCCGGCTTATTCACAACCCAGACCGAAGAGTCTCTATACAAGGTTTCCAGATCTCTCCGAACCCCACGAGACAATCGTTCCTGCGGAGCCTCCCAAGGGACGACGACCTCTTGCCCCTCTCTAATGCGTTGGTCGTATCGTCCTCGTCCGCCGTCCACCCGGATTTGTTTTTTTCGAAAACCTTTCATCATGGCCCCTAAGGGCAGTTCGGGCCACCGAGCCCTGATAACCTTGTCCAGACGTCGGCCATCGTCGTGGGGACCTACGATAAAACGATCCATAACGACTCACTCCTCAGGATCAGGCCGCCACTTCCAGTACCGGCGCTGGGTTGGATAGTGAATATCCGAGATGGCGTCCTCAATCGCCTCGAAACCGCCTCTCAGCTGGGAGACAGCGTCCCCCCAGCAAAAGAGCTTAAAGTCCAGTTCGTCGGCTGCTGAGACAACCAGAGCTTCAGGCGTCCCCGGGAGCACGGGCGAACCGTATTCCTTATGTCCATGATGGCTTAAAATCACATGTCCTAAGGCTGTTCGCAGCACCTCATCAAGCCCAAAGGACTGGGCGAGGCTTTCAAACCGAACGTAGCCCAAGGCCACGTGGTCGATGACCGTTCCCTGAACGGTCATGCCAGGGCCTGGGTTGAGGATATACGAGTCCAGCTTGCCTAAATCGTGAAGAAGTGCTCCAGCGATGACCAGGGAGACATCGGGAGCCCTGAAGCCATGAATAGCCTGAGCCATGGACAAAGCCAGCTCGGTCACCGATATCGAGTGCTCCAGAAGACCGTGAACATACGCATGATGGTGAGCTACCGCAGCGGGCATAACTCTGTATCGGTCCCATATTTCGCCATCCTTGGCAAAGACGAATCGGAGAAAATCCCCTACAGGTCCAGAGCATCGGTTCACTAGTGCGTCAAAGCGAACCTCCAGATCATCGACGGCCACCGGTGCCGTTTGGACGAAGGACTCAGGTCTGTATTCCTCCCTCTTCTGATCGACGAGGAACACCTGGTTAAAGTTATACTGGTTCTTCCCCCGAAACTCACTGACCTGACCGGTGACACCCACTGTCGTCCCCTTGAGGTTCGTCACCAGGGACGAGGATGACGGATCGTCCAGCTGCGACCGGACACCCTCCCGATAGTCCCACCACTGAGAGTTTCCCCAGACCTTGGCGTCCATGGCCCCGCTACGATCCATAAGAGACATGGTCCAGTAGCTTTTGCCGTTTTTGTCCTTCTTCTCCCGTATATCCAGAACGACTCCCACGACGGAGAACTTCTCCCCCACAGGCAGCACCTTGATCTCGTCCACGACCTTCCTGTTCTCGGCCACACGATCCCCTCCCTTAGCCCCGATTCAACGCTTGAGTATAATCCATGGAAAGGAAAAATGCTAATAGACGACTGTTTTTCTATGATACAATCTATACACTAAAGTTTATAAACGAAAGAGGGAGAGCACATGCTCGTCGTGACCGAGGGACATAAAGAGGATTTTGGGCGGGGCATAGTCAGGATGACCCAATGGGACATGGAGCATCTCGGATTTGACGACGGACAGATCGTCGAGATCAAAGGCAGCCGACGCACCCCGGTCCGGCTCCTCCGTTCGATCAAGGATACCGACAGAAACGGATTTCTTGCCATGGATAGTATAACTCGTGGAAACGCCGGGGCCGTCCTGAAGGAGAGAATCTCGATCCACAAGGTGACGGTGGATTTTGCCGTAGAGCTTACAATTCGACCGATAACGTCCATCCACTGTTTGGAGAAGGACCTTGACCCCCGAACTCTCGGCGATAAGCTCTGCGGATTGCCTCTGATCAAGGGTGACCGGGTTCGACTTCCCCTGAGTGGTAGTCGGGACCTGGATTTTCAGATTATCTCCACGACTCCTGGCGGATCGGTGATGGTCTCTCCGGCCACAGAACTCTCGGTGGAAGAGCCAACAGTAAAAGGGCATGCCCAAAGGATCTCGTACAGAGATGTTGGCGGTCTCTCCCGTCAACTCCAGCGGATACGGGAGATGATCGAGCTTCCCCTCCGTTTTCCTCAGGCATTTCTCCGCCTGGGCGTGGAACCCCCCAAGGGCGTATTGCTCTACGGCCCTCCCGGTACGGGAAAGACCGTGATCGCAAAGGCCGTAGCCCATGAGACCGACGCATGGTTCACCCATATCTCCGGGCCGGAGATCATCGGAAAGTATTACGGAGAAAGCGAGCAACGGCTTAGAGACGTTTTTGACGAGGCCAAGGCCCACGCACCGGCTATCATCTTCATCGACGAGATCGACGCTATCGCCCCCAAACGGGAGGAAATGGGCAGCGAGAAGCAGGTTGAACGCCGGGTTGTGGCTCAGCTCTTGGCCCTGATGGACGGGCTCAGAGGCCGAGGTCAGATCGTTGTGATCGCCGCCACCAACCTGCCTAACACCCTGGATCCAGCCCTGAGACGGCCTGGACGGTTTGACCGGGAAATCGCCATCTCTATCCCGGATCGGCAGGGCCGGGAGGAAATTCTCCAGATCCACACCAAGGGGATGCCCCTGGCCCGAGATGTCGACTTGTCCCGGATTGCCGAGGTAACACGTGGATTCGTCGGGGCCGATCTGGAGGCCCTTGCAAAGGAGGCCGCCATGGCGGCACTCCGGGGAATCATGTCGTCGATGGACTTCGAGGACGCTCAGGTACCATCGGATCGTCTCCGAACCATGGAGATTGCCATGAAGGATTTTTCCACAGCTTTCCGAGAGGTGGAACCTTCGGCCATCCGAGAGGTTTTCATCGAGCGTCCGACGGTATCCTGGCAAGACGTAGGTGGTCTGTCCGAGATCATCGCAGAGTTAAAAGAGGCCGTCCAGTGGCCTATGGAACACGGCGATGTCTTTCGTCAATTTCGGGTGACGCCTCCCAAGGGAATCATTCTGCACGGCCATCCCGGATCGGGTAAGACCCTCCTGGTCAAGGCTCTCGCTCAGGAAAGCAGGGCAAACTACATCGCCGTACAGACGCCCTCTCTTATGTCCCGGTACGTCGGTGAGAGTGAGCGAGCCATACGGAACGTCTTTCGAAAAGCCAAACAGGCAGCCCCAATTCTCCTGTGTTTCGATAAAATTGAAACCTTGTTGCCGCTTCGGGAACAGAACTCAGAGGTGGAAGCCCAATTCACGGAGCGAGTGCTTGCTCAGTTTCTCTCCGAGATGAGCGCCTTGAAGGATATGGATGGAATCGTGGTTTTTGGGGCCACAGATCGCATCGACCAGGTAGACCCAGCGCTCCTGAGCTCCGGCCGATTCGAACTGGTACTCGAACTCCCCTTACCAAGCCACGACGGCCGAAAGGCCATCATGGAGATCCATCTGAGGGAGAAACCCCTCTCTGAGGACGTCTCCATGGAAGAGCTGGCAAAGGAGACTGAAGGAGCCTCTGGAGGCGAACTCGCCACCTTGTGCCGCCTCGCCTCATACGAGGCCGTCCGGGAATACATCCGCCGGGGCAAGACCGGCGATCCCCTGGTGGAGCAACGCCATTTTGAAACGATCCTAAAGCGTCACAAAAAAACACACGAGAGCAGAAGCACAACATAAAAAGGCCTACTCGGGCTGTCCCTTCAACTGGGTGATGATGTCCAGACCTCGCTGGATCTGGTGTCCCACCTGTTTGAACCCCGTTCCGCCCAGGGTCTCTCGTCGAAGCACCGCCGCTTGAACGTCGACCAAAGGCAGGAGGTCCTCCGTAGCATCACGGCCCAGAAAGGCCTGAAAATCTCCCAGGGACAGGTCAAAGAGACTCCGCCCCTCTCTGAGGCACCACCCCACCAGGGCACCGACCCTCTGATGGGCCTCTCGAAAGGGAACACCCTTGACCACCAGGTACTCGGCCACATCGGTAGCCAGAACAAAGCCGTCGGAAAAGCTCTCAACCGCCCGATCAGCGTCCACCTGGACGGCACGAATCAGGTCGGGCAACACGTCCAGGACCAGGAGGATGACATCAAAGGCCGAGAACAGACCTCGCTTATCCTCCTGAAGATCCCGATTGTACGTCATGGGCAATCCTTTCAGGGTGACCAGAAAATCCACCAGATGACCGACCATCTGACCGGTCCGCCCCCGGACAAGCTCAAGAACATCGGGGTTTTTCTTCTGGGGCATCATGCTGGACCCCGTGCAGAAACAATCGGGGAGAAGCACCCACCCGAACTCGGCACTGGCGTAGAGGATCAGGTCCTCGGCCAGTCGGCTGCAGTGAACCGAGAACATTGCGGCAAAGGCAAGAACATCGAAAATGTAGTCCCTCTGCCCCACAGCGTCCATGCTGTTCTGAGCCGGCGTCTTAAACCCCAGAGCCTGAGCCGTATAGTCCCGATCAAGGGGCAGGGTGGAGCCAGCCAGAGCCCCACAGCCCAGAGGACACTCGTCAGAGGCCTCCAAGGCGAACTCCAGCCGCCTCGCGTCCCGACTGAAGGCCTCAAAGTGAGCCATCCAGAAATGTCCCATGCTCACCGGCTGGGCCTGCTGAAGATGTGTGTAGCCCGGAACGATGACTTCCTGATGAACCTCAGCGCGATCAACCAGGGCCTCCAGGAGACGGATAAGACCAACCCGCACATGAGCCAGCATGTCCTTCACGTAGAGCCTCATCGTAGTCCCCACCTGGTCGTTCCGGCTCCGTCCGGTGTGGAGACGGGCACCAGCAGCGCCGATTTTCTCGGTCAGCCGATGTTCAATATTCATGTGCACGTCCTCGAGCCCCTCATGCGGGACGAATTCTCCCCGGTCAAGCTCGTCCATGATATCCTGAAAACCCCTTCGTATGGCTGAGAGGTCATCGTCGGAAATGAGGCCCTGTCGATTCAGCATCTCAGCATGGACCAGGCTTCCCCGTATATCCCACGAAGCCAGACGCCAATCGAGATCCAAGGACTGGGAAAAACGCTGAACCTTTCCGTCGGTCTCCTGGGTAAAACGGCCTTTCCACATAGCAGCTTTCTCCTCTCGTCATGAATAAACACCGGAAGGATCCCGGACTCCCCTTAGTGCGCAGATATCATCGGACGGGAGACTTTCAACAGGGAATTTTTATGGACGGTGAGTCGGCGTTTTTTTGAGCGTGGAGCTGCTGCCATGTTTTCAGGGGCAATCCCCAAACCTTGATGAACCCCACAGCCGACGAGTGGTCAAACCCATCGTCCTCCGAATAGGTGGCCAGATCGTGACTGTAAACCGACCAGTCGGACCTGAGCCCCTCCACCGTGGCCAGCCCCTTGAACAGTTTAACCCGAACGACTCCGCTCACGGTTTTCTGGGTCGTCTCGACAAAGGCATCGATAGCCTCTCTGAGGGGGGAGAACCAATAGCCAGTGTACACCAATTCGGAAAAAGTCGTCTCAAGCCATCTCTTGACAGCTAGGAGGTCTTTTGGCAACGTCATGGATTCCAGAGCCCGATGGGCCCTGATCAGGGTCACAGCTGCGGGGCACTCGTAGACCTCCCGGCTTTTAAAGCCAACCAGGCGGTCCTCTATCATGTCAATACGTCCCACTCCGTGAGCTCCGGCCATGGATCGAAGGGCCAGGATCAAGGAGGGCCCGTCCATGGGCACTCCATCAAGGGAGACGGGGATTCCCTTCTCAAAACATATCTCGACGACGGTAGGCTCATCGGGGGCATTCTCCTGAGAGACGGATATCTGGAAGGCCTCTTCAGGACAGGTTGCCCAGGGATCCTCAAGAGCTCCACACTCGATGGCCCGCCCCCACAGGTTTTCGTCGATGCTGTAGGGAGACTGGACCGATGCCCCGACGGGGATGTCATGCTCTTTGGCATACTCGATCTCAGCTTCCCGACTGAAATGCCAGTCTCGAACGGGAGCGATCACGTCCAACTCGGGATTCAGGGCCCCAATCGCCACCTCAAACCGGACCTGATCCTGCCCCTTGCCGGTACACCCGTGAGCCACAGCGACAGCCCCTTCGTTCCGCGCCACCCACGCGAGTTGCTGGGCGATCAGAGGACGGGATAAGGCGGAGCTCAGGGGGTAGGTCCCCTGGTACATACCGTTGGCCTTTAAAGAGGGCCATACGAAGTCCTGAACAAACTGTTTTTTCAGGTCCATGACGTAGGCTGCGACGGCCCCTGTCTGTAAGGCCTTCGCCTTCTTTTCCCTCAGATCAACGGACTGACCCACGTCAGCCGTGAGGGTCACCACATCGTACCCACGCTCCATAAGCCAACACACCGCCACAGACGTGTCCAACCCTCCGCTATATGCCAAAACGACCTTTCCCTTTTTCTCCATAACTGGCCTCCAGACATGAACCTATTTTTTTCTTTTATCAGGTTCATAAACTTTAGTTGCCTAAGTATAGTCCCTTCTCAAATTCTGTCAAGCATGAAGCCAAGCCCTGTCGTTGCCCATTGATACCGTCCACATCGAGTATAACAGTGACAGAGAGGAAACGCCTCATACGGTGATTTCTGAGCCTGAGACTCACCGACAGTCGTCCTTAACTCCCCCATATCACGGTCAAAGAGAGAGTGCGAACTACATGAAAGAACTACTGAACGACGAAATAGCAGCCAAGCATCAGAGCACGTTGTCAGAAGCACCAACCCCAGGGACTGCATCCACCGTCTCCTGGCCCGATCCAAGAGTTCGTCCATACGACCATAGGTTTCATAAGCTGCCCCGACGGAGAGGAAGATTCTATCATTTGTTTACTTTAAAAAAGCAACGATAACCTTTCTCTTCCACAGATAGTCTCCACTAAACACGCCGTCCACAGTTCGATTTATCCTCTGCTCGAAAACATCGTTGACAAAAAGAAAAAATGGAGCAAGATATAATTATTATATGTAAATTTATTATTTTATCGAAGGAGAGCAGTCCCCTATGTCAATACGGAAAAAACTCAGTCTGATAACAGTCATAGTGATCGTAATCATCGTAGTGATGACCAGATGACCACCACAACCCACCTTCGAACAAACGCTATAACGTATTGTCTCCTCCGCGATGCGGGAACCGAGATCGCAGTGAAAACGGGAAAAGAAATAACAATGTACTTCAAAAACATCGCTGATATTACGTCTACGGCGGCAACAGCTTTCTCCTTTGGGCTCCAATCTTGCAATATGAACGAGGATGAGCTGGAAGAGATCGCTGTCGAACTTACCAAGTCAAACACACAAAACGGGTTCGATAGCCTCTATTTTGCGTTTCAGTCAACTGGGCACCTGTCCGTTGGAAACAGATGGCAGGAACCCGATGACTACGACACTCGAAACCACCCTTGGTATAAAAAAGCCGCCCAAAGCGACAGCAAACTCATGTTTTCTGAACCATACATAGACGCTCAATCGGGAGAACTCACCATCACGGCTGCCAAGGCCATTCATAACGAAAAAGGCAACCTTTTAGGCGTAACAGCCGGTTATGTTTTTATTTCAAAGCTCAATGAGATCGTACAAATATTAAAATATTTGGAGAAGATGTGGGTATTTTATTTAAAAAAGATGGAGTAGCCGCATCCTCTGGATAAAAAGAGGGCAAACATGAAGCTTAATCTCTTTACCAGTTCCAGATTTCCCAACAAACTCAAAATGGCTTTGCGAGAGTCCTTTGAAGGCCAAGCCAGATACAATGAGTTCCCAATCGATGGGGCAAAGCAAATGGTGTTTTTTTGTTCCCATTGGCGATGGATATTCTTTGGGTATTATCTTCCCGTTGTCTGTTATCGACAATTTAATTTGAAATCTTACAATATTTCTTCTGATCATCGCCTCAGTAGCTCTCATAATCTGTGGATTTTTAATATGGACCATCACCAGAGGGCTGCCCCGAAACATATCTGAAATGAAGGTTGTCAGCACAATGCTCGGACAAGGAGATCTCACCGTCCGATTTGACGAATCGGGCAAAGATGAGTTATCCCATATCTCCAAGCACCTTAACAACATGATTGCCTCCGTAGCGAACGTGATTCGGAAAATTCGCCACGAGAGCGACACCACCAGTACTCAGGCCGAGGCTTTGAGTACTTTATCGACAGAAACTCTGACATCCATGGAGGATGTCAACAGCTCGATTTCAAAAGTAACAGAGGCAATCGCCAGTGCCTCGGTAACTGTAGAGGAGACCAACGCATCGGTTGAAGAATTTGCCGCCAACGCTCAGAGCACGGCCAAGAATGCGGCAAACGGAGCCGAACAGGCATCGTATGTGTCCTCCATTTCTCAAGAAACAGTAACTGAGGTGGAGAGCACCCTGAAAAAAGTGAGAGAAGCCCAGGACACGGCGACCACCAGTATTCACAACATGCAGAAGCTGGGACAAGCAGTGAACGCAATCTCCTCCTTTATGGATACCATAACCTCCATCGCCGACCAGACAAATTTACTGGCTCTGAATGCCGCCATTCAGGCAGCCCGTGCTGGCGATGCCGATCGAGGCTTCGCCGTCGTTGCCGAGGAGGTTCGAAAGCTTGCGGAAGAGTCAGCTCAGTCCGCACAAGAGGTATCCAAGCGCATGATCGATCTGAAAAGTCAGTCATCTCAGGCTGTCACAGCGACAGAAAACACAGAAAAACTATTAGTTGAGACGGCAAACGCGACTCAAGACAAGTTCCAGCACACGATGGAGGCCATGTCTCTCCTCAACAAGGCGATCCAAAACATCGCAGCGCCCTCTCAGGAAGAGGCAATATCTTCGGAGGAGATCACCACAGCGATACAGAACATGACCAACGCCAACCACGAGGTGCTGATGTCCAACGAAGCTATTGAGGCAGCCTCTCAAGGAACATCTCATGTGGCAGAGTCCATAGCCCAGGAGGCTCAGACTGTCGCCACCAGTTCCGATGCTCTTCGGAGTCTCGTGAGAACCTTTACTTTAGACAAAGAGTGGCTCGCAAAGACCGATCAGCTCACGCCCTAAACAACGCCTTAACAAAGCTAAACTTCATAAAATGAACTTTCATCAACAACATAAGGAGCCGCCCCAGAGGAGGGACGGCCCCTTATGCAAAACTCCGAAAAAACGCTTCAGGCCACGGACGCCCTGTATATCTCATCGATGGACCGCGCGAGCATCTCGTTGAACTCCTGATCGCTTTGAGATGCGAGGAGCCCCTCCGAGAGAGCCCGTGAGAAGCTGGCGATAAGCCCGGGATTTTCAGCCAATAAGCGATTGGCCTCCTCCCGACTGTAGCCTCCTGAAAGAGCCACCACCCGCATTACCCTGGGATGAGCGATGATATCCGAGTAGAACCCAGACACCGAGGGGATGGACAACTTGAGCATAACCCAAACTCCCTCAGGGAGCCGATCCAGATGAGATGCGATCTCGGCCTTGAGGAGATCCTCGGAACGGGCTTTGTCGGAACTGTGAATGTCGACCTCGGGTTCAATGATAGGCACCAAGCCACTACGAGCGATCCTGATACCGTACTCGAACTGCTGATCCACCACTGCCTTGATTCCCTGAGGCTGAGCCTCCTTGATGACGGAACGCATCTTGGTACCGAAAATCCGCCGTTCCCTGGCCCGATCCAGGAGTTCCTCCAGACCGGCTATGGGTTTCATAAGCTGGACCCCGCCGGAGAGGGTATCTAATCCCTTGTCCACCTTGAGGAAAGGGACGATACCCTTTCTCTCCCACAGATAGTTCCCCGTGAGCAGGCCATCCACCGTTCGGTCCATCGTCTGTTCAAACAGGATAGCCCCCAAAATGCGCTCCGACGTAAAAGACGGGCTGGTGACGATCCGGGTGCGCATGGCATGGACCAGATCGAACATTTCCCGATCACCGTCGTACTCAGATTCCCGAATACCGTAGAGAGCGAGGGCCTTGGGGGTACTGCCTCCGCTTTGATCCAGAGCAGCGATAAACCCCTTGCCACTAGACATACGTTCTGCCTGTCTCTCGTTCATGAACATCGCCCCTTTTCTTAAAATACAGGTCTGCGGCCGTCGGGATGACAGGCCACACAGGTCGAACGGTCCTTCATACAGACAGTATAACAGGAGCAAGGGCAGCCGACGAATCCCCGATCAGAGACTTTGGCGAAGCAGGAGCCCCAGACGGCGTATTCCCTCCCTCAGACGATCTTCAGGAACCGCCGAGAAGTTGAGCCTCATGAAGTTCTCGTGCCCCGATTCGGCGAAAAAGGCCCCACCCGGCACGAAGGCAACCTTATGCCGGGTGACAGCCTCGGCAAAGATCTCCCGAGCGTTGACCCCTTCGGGAAGAGACACCCAGGCGAAGAGCCCTCCTAGCGGTGGACGGACCGATGCTTCCTGGGGGAAATGCTCATCCACAGCTTCCAGTAAGGCGTTGAGTCGCTTCTTGTAGACGTCACAGAGACGACGAACATGGGCATCCAGGTCAAACATCTCGTCGTAGGCCACAATTTGAGCTTGATGCAGTGTGGAGGAACAGAGGATATCGTTCTGTTTCATATCCATAAAGGCCATAAGGATATCGGGACAAGCCATCATCCAGGCCACCCTCATTCCGGGACAGAAAATCTTTGA
This sequence comes from Dethiosulfovibrio peptidovorans, assembly GCA_002748665.1. NCBI lineage: Bacteria > Thermotogati > Synergistota > Synergistia > Synergistales > Dethiosulfovibrionaceae > Dethiosulfovibrio > Dethiosulfovibrio peptidovorans. Next base: position 13,345 of record PDTB01000016.1, read on the forward strand.
GAAGGACCCCAGAGAGATCACCGTTCCCTTCTCGTCAAAACTCTTGATTGATGGCGGGCAGGCCCCCTCGAAGCGGAGCTCACCGTAGGGATTGTCCTCCACAGCCGGGACGTCGTACTCCCCGACAAGACGGGCAAAGGCCCTACGTCGTTCCACAGACCAATCGATTCCTGTGGGGTTTTGAAAATCAGGGTTAACGTAGACCAGGCGAACTCCTTGAACGTCACGGAGCTTGCGCTCCAGATCCTCCATGACCATGCCATCATCATCGGTCTCTACCTCGATGAAACGGGCTCCGTAAGTCCGAAAAGCCCCCAGAGCTCCCAGATATGTGGGGCTCTCACAAAGCACGACCGATCCTTCGTCGAGGAAGACCTTTCCCGCTATGTCGAGCGCCTGTTGGGAACCGTTGGTAATCAGGATCTGATCCGGCTCCGCAGGGGTCCTGTATTTCTCAGCCATTCTCCTGGCAATCATAGACCGCAATCTGGGATCACCCTGAGACGACGAGTACTGCAGAGCACGCCCTCCTTCGCGATCTATAACCACCGTCGTCGCGGCCTTTACCTCCTCAACGGGAAACAATTCCGGCGCCGGAATTCCTCCGGCCAAGGAGAGAATCTCTGGATCTGACACAGCCTTCAGGATCGCCGCCACATCAGACGAATCGCTCCATGCAACCCTCTGAGAAAACTCCATACACTATCGCCCCTTTCGAAGGACACTCTCGATCCGAGCCCTCCCATTCCAGAATGGAAGCACCGGTCCAAATCGATCGTGTAAAAATTTCAAAAATTATACATGACGTCTTCTCCCCTGTCAAAATACTTAAGGCAGTACGAAACCTCACTGCTGCTCACCACATTCTGGAAGAGGCAAGCTGGCATATCCTGCCCTCCGTAGCCTCTTCTCATCGCTTCCCATACGACCCTGAAATCATTGATACGTTTCATGGTGTTTCCAGGGACTCGATCCTTGGTGTATATTTGTACCACATACCATGAATCATAGAGCCCCAGATGGCGCTCTTGGCGATACGAGGAAGGAGAAACGACATATGGCACAATCTGCGATGAAGCTGGGCAAGGAGAAGATCCAGGTCTCCGTGCCTGACGAAGGTCTTCTGGGAACATTGGAGAGCCGCCCCATACCGGGAGCCGGAAGTGAGGAGGAGGTGATCCGAAGGGCTCTGGAAAACCCGGTGAACAGCCCGAAGCTGAGGGACCTGGTTCGCTCTGGGGAGTCCGTCTGCATAGTGATCTGCGACATCACCCGGGTGTGGCAGCGACCCCACGTCTACCTTCCTCTCCTGTTAAAGGAACTCGAACGAGCAGGGGTGAAAGACGAGGACATCACGTTTCTCAGTGGTACGGGAACGCACAGGGATCAGACATCTGAGGAACACCAGGCCCTTCTGGGGGACCTGTCCAGCCGGTTCTCCGTGGTGGACAATCACTGCGAGGATCGTTCGTCCCTGGTCCATGTGGGTGTCACATCGCTGGGTACACCGGTCGAGATCAACAAAAGAGCCCTGGAATCTGATCACGTGGTGATCACCGGAGCCGTGGTCTACCATTTCATGGCGGGCTGGGGGGGCGGTCGGAAGGCTATTCTGCCGGGTATCGCCGGGCGGGAGACCGTCATGAAAAACCACTCCTTGGCCCTTCTCCCCTCGCCGGGAACGGGACGGAACATGAACTGCCGAAGCGGTAATCTGGAGGGGAACCTGATCCACCAAGACATGATGGAGGCCGCCGCTATGGTAGCCCCATCCTTTGCCCTCAACGTGGTCATCGGATCGGGGACCGGCACCATCGACGCTGCCCTTGCGGGGGACTGGAAGGAGGCCCATCTGGAGGCCACCCAGATCGTGGATCAAGCCGACGGAGTTCCCATTACAGAGAAGGCCGATGTGGTCATCGCATCAGCAGGAGGCTACCCCAAGGACATTAACTTCTATCAGGTTTCCAAAACTATCATGAACGGCTACGAGGCAGTGAAACACGGAGGTGCCCTCATCATCCTGGGAGAGTGCTCCGAAGGCTACGGCAACGGAGAGGTCCAGTTCATGCTGCAGGACTTCCACACCCAGGAGGAACGAGAAGCCGAACTCCGTCGGGAGTTCACCATCGCAAAATACGTAGGATATTTTGTGGGACAGGTTGCCCGGGACACCGATTTTTACCTGGTTTCCCGGATGGATCCCAAGGAACTGGAGGGAACGGGGATCATCCCAATCCAGTCTTTAGAGCAGGCCATGGAGATGATCTCCGCCAAGGGACGGGGACCGACTATCTGGCTCATGCCCACCGGCGCCAGCGTACTGCCAAAAATTTCAGGATAGAGAGATCTCTACCGAATCACCCGAAGCAGGACCATGTATATAACTGTCCCCACAAAAACGCTGAGAAACTGGTTTCGACAGACTCTATGAATCACGGCAACCGAGGCCAGGGCAATACACTCGGGAAGGCCGAAGGGAGAGGCATGAAACTGAACGTGCCTTAGGCAATAGAACACCAGAATGACCATGATAGCCCCAGGAAGAACCGTGCCCAAATACTCGACGACAGGGGGGAGCTTTGTTCTCCCCCCCAGGGTCACGTAAGGCAATCCTCGCGTGAGAGCCGTCACTGCGGCAACGACTACGAGGGTCGCCATGGGCCAGGAAGACTCAGGAGGAACCACGACGAACCTCCAACTGGCGAGTGACGCTTCCTCTGACGAAGAAGAGGACCACTAAACTGATGGTCAGAGCCGGAAGCAAAAAATGCTCCCGCCCGAGGAGCAATATGCACCCCACAGCACTCCCTGCTCCTACGAAAGAAGGAAGCCAGGTTCCCAAGCGTCGCCCTTGATCCAGAACCGCCGTAGCAAAAAACGCAGTGGCAGAGAACTCGATTCCCGCGAGAGATCCAGGTATGGATCGCCCCAGCAGAGCACCCACGGCGCAACTGAAGACCCACAGGCAATGACAGAGGACGGCGATCAAAAACATTACCCTGTCTTGATCCAAGTCCTGGGGGCACTCCAAGGACGACAACAGAGAGTACGTTTCATCGGTGAGGGTCAGCGCCATGTACGGATACGCCCGCCCCATTCGCCGAAAGGTCTCCACGAAACCTATGCCATAAAAAACGTGACGCCCGTTGACGAACAGGGTCATGATCGCAGTGGTCAGCAGAGAATCCCCCGACGCCAGGAGAGAGATCATGACGATCTGCATAGACCCAGCGTAGACCACCAATCCGACGCATACCGCCCAACGAGCGGAGAAACCGGCCTTATGGGCCAGAACACCGAAGGCGACCCCAACGAACAGGTACGAGAAAAGGAGCGGGGCAATGGCCACCAGGGCAAATCTGAGCTCCTTCAGGAGACCGTACCAGTTTCCCTCAATGAAAGAATCAGATCGACCCCACGCTGGATCTGTCTTCTCACCTGTTTGAACCCCGTTCCTCCCAAGGTTTCCCTCCGGGCCACGGCGGCCTCCAGGTCTACCAAGGACAAAAGGTCCTCCTGAGCATCCTCCGCCAGAAAAACCTGAAATTCATCCAGGTCCAGGTCGAAAAGACTTCGTCCCTCCCGGATGCACCATCCCACCAGTGCATCGACCCTTTGATGGGCCTCCCGGAAAGGAATTCCCTTCAGCACCAGGTATTCGACCACGTCGGTGGCCAGAGCCAAGCCGTCGGAGAAGCTTTCGGCGGCTCGATCGGCATCCAGCTCGACAGCGCTGATCAGCTCGGGCAAGACATCCAGGAGCGGAAGAAGGGCGTCAAAGGCGGAGAACAAGTTTCGTTTTTCCTCCTGAAGATCCCAATTATACGTCATCGGCAATCCCTTTAAGGTAACCAGAAAGTCTACCAGATGCCCCACCATCCGACCGGTGCGACCCCGGACGAGCTCAAGGGCATCGGTGTTTTTGTTCTGGGGCATCATTCTGGAACCTGCGGAGAAGCCACCGGGAAGGATCACCCACCCAAACTCGGCACTGGCGTAGAGGATCAAATCCTCAGCCAACCGACTGCAATGGACCGAGAAGATGGAGGCGAATGACAGAACGTCGAAGACGTAGTCCCTCTGCCCCACAGCGTCCATGCTGTTCTGAGACGGCCTCTCAAATCCCAGTGCTTGTGTCATGTACTCCCGATCCAGGGGCATGGTAGACCCCGCCAAGGCCCCACAGCCCAAAGGACACTCGTCAGAGACCTCCAAAGCGAACTCCAGTCGCCCGATGTCCCGACTGAAGGCCTCGAAGTAGGCCATCCAAAAATGGCCCATACTCACCGGTTGAGACTGCTGAAGATGAGTGTAGCCCGGGACGATGGTCTTATGATGAATCTCAGCACGATCGAGCAAGGCCTCCAAAAGACGGATAAGACCGTCCCTCACCTGAGCCAGGACGTCCTTCACGTAGAGCCTCATCGCGGCCTCCTCATGATCGTTCCGGTTCAGTCTGCTGTGGAGATACGCACCAGCGACACCAATTTTCTCGGTTAGCCTGTGTTCCAGGTTCATGTGCACATCCGCTAAATCCTCACCCGGGACGAACTCCCCTCGGTCAAGTTCATCCAGAATATCCTGAAAACCCCTTCGTATGGCGGAAAGGTCGCTGTCGGTTATGAGGCCCTTTTGATTCAGCATCTCAGCATAAACTAAACGTCCCCGTATATCCCACAAAGCCAGACGCCAATCGAGATCCAAGGATTGGGAAAAACGCTGGATTTTTCCGTTCGTCTCCTGAGAACAACGGCTCTTCCACATAGCAGCATCCTCCTCTCGTCACACATAAGTTCCGGTCGGATCACAGATTTGCCAGAATGAGACAACGTTCAACGGGAAATCGAGAGGACATGCCTGCAGATCGATTGATTGGAGGAGAACTCTCATCTTGAAGGCATCCCAAACTCAAATAGCCCACTAAGTCAATTGACGACAAAATCATCCAGATTCCTGTAGATATCGTACTCCTTTAGTCCTTCCTCAGAAAGCAACTGCCCAAGGCCTTGCTCGTTCTCAACCTCGTAAACGACCGGTTCATCGCCAGTGTAATCAGCAACAAGGAGATCCCCGCCCCGAGACGTCATGTCGATGAACAGGTGGAGCAGCTGTTCCAACTCGATAAGACGGATGAAGAAAAGATCATAGTCGTCATCATCCTGTATGGTCATGCCCTCTTCCTGAAAATATCGATCCATCCGATCCCGAAGTATCTCATCTGAATCACTGTCCACATACACTCCCGTAGGCCCACCGTCGGGATCTTCTTCAAAGGTCCCGATTTTGCTTCCGTCAAGATAGAGTTTCCCCTTAAAAAGCGGGTCTCCATCGACCTCTACAGGAATCATATCCCGAACCTGAACGCCCTTGATCTCGGCATGCTCAAGCACCATATCGGATCACTCCTCGAATTCCTCAAGATGATGGAGCTGATACTCCGTGGTGATCTGCTGTACCACGACACGTCCGGTACCACCGCAATCGTCACAGGGGCGGCTGTCCTCGGGACCGTAGATAAAGGCCCCCAGGCCAGCACAGCTCTTGCACACTCGTACCTTCATCGTCTCCCGATCAAAACTCAGATTCTCGTTTAACTCGTTCAACCCAAACTCATCTTTCAGAATCTTGGCTACGATCCGCCCAGAGCCCGAGCACTCGGGACACCCAAACTTATCCCCGGTCTTACCCAGGGCGAAACCCAGACCTTTGCATTTCTTACACAGTTTTACCTTCATGATTTCAGGATCGTATCTCAAAGGGGAGCCTCCTCTCCACGTCACCGACGACGATACAAAATCCAGGTTGATCGGTCCAGGTCCTCGTACCGAAGCACAAGCCGATCCCACGAGGACAGTTTTTCTTGCAACGTATTCATCTTCAGATCGCCCACGGGAAGCCCTGCCAGACCGGCCATTTTTTCGTACACATCGAGGGCACGGGACAGCTCCTGAATATCGACAGCCAGTGCAAAGGGGCCTTCCTGGACTACAGCCTTCTCAATCGATGAAGGTATCTGTGGCGATCGGTTAAGTCCATCGGGGTTGAGGATCCCCATCAACAATCCCGAGGGCCCATAGGCCATGACAGCGGTGACCGGTAGCCGTAAGGATAAGCCGCCGTCCCAACCGTCCACATCGAGATGAGCGACACCGAAGGGCAGAGAAAGCGTCTGCACCACACCTGTCAGCCGTCTTCCCAGATCCGAAGAAACCCCCTCCCACAGAATATATCCTCCGGGGAAATTACCAAGCAGTCCTCCGGCCTCAGTACCGAGAACGACCGATGTTCGCCGATTGAAGATGTGCATCAGGTCGTCCCATGTCATGTCAACGGAATTCATAAGCTGACGGACTGTCTCCAAAGCAAAGAGCTTTTCCGAAGAAGTCGCAGCCAGGACCTCCTCCCAGGAAGGATAGGTCCGATTCTCGATTCCAGTCCAGGCCAGGAGGCCAACCAAGGAACCACCACCGTAGAGGGAAACTGGGGACATCGATGCAAGGGATTGCCTCTCTTTGGGAGACAGAAAGAGGGACGCCCCGTTACTCCAGGACGAGAGAGCCACCTTATCATCATTCGTCTGGAGCCCCAACTCGAGCTTCACAGACTGATCTCCCGAGAGAGCAACGCAACTGGTCTTTTTGAGATAGGCCGCAGAAATAGTAGAGCGAAGCCAGTCAGGCCCCTGGGTCTCCCTCTTTACGGGGCGCTCCTTCTCCACGATCATGCCCGCCAAATCCTTCACAGAGGGAGCACCCACAATCACAGCTCGGCCTTGCGTCCGGTATAAGGCCGCACATAGATCGCCACTCCTCTCCTGCAGGCGAAACAGGGGACTCATCCCCTCAGGCAGGTCTCCCTCAAGAGGTACCATGTCGAGAGCTCCTTCACCAAGGAGCTCCGCCAAGAGGCTGGCGACCTCCAACGCTTGCTCGGGATCGGAGATCTCAGCAACACACCATAAATCGTAATGGGAGTCGTCTTCAGCCAGATTCACTAACCAAGCACTCTGACCAAGAGCCGGGGCGATCTTTTTCAGCGAGGCCTCCTTGCTCGTCAATCCCAGATGCTGCGCAAGAGAGGCGAGAGCTTCTACGACTTGAGTGGTGTGTTCGAGATGGATTTCAACGGCGGTCTCCTTCGGAGCAGGAAGAAAGAGCGCCGGATTGGGAGCCTGACCGGACAGAAACGCTAAAAATCCGGCGAGGACACCCCCCGCCACGACGACGACTCCGATGATTGTCTTTCTCACTATCAATCAACTCCTTCATAGTCTCCAATGTGACACGAGCAAAAAACACCTGCCAGTAGGTGAATATGATACCATCTTCAGGGCTTGGCTTTCGAGCTACAAACTCGTTTTTCCCTGGGGAAAGGAATGGTATACATGTTCGTCCTTATCGTAGGCTCCACAGAGCTCAGTACCATCCCAGGGCTCTCGGCCGCAGGGGCCGATCTGGAAACCCTACCCTACACAGCTCCCACTGACGCTGACCTGCTCTGGTGGGGCAAACCTCGAGTTATCGGTCATATCCCGCTGGATCCTCAAGGACACCCAACCCCAGCGATCATCACTCGAGCCGCCTATCTGGAGGCTCATTTTCCCCTGTCTATACTTCGAGCAGGAACCATCATACCCCCCCAAGCTCCGTATATCGACACAGGAGCTTTCCCCGGAAAGGACCCCACTCGGGAACCAGCGGTCCCTCAAGCTCACGAGCTGTTCATCCGAGGACAAGAACTTGCTGAGGATCTCTCGTCAGACCAAGAACCTCTCGTCATCGCTGAATCGGTTCCGGGGGGGACCACAACAGCGGCGTTGGTTCTGGAGGCCTTGGGATATTCCGGGGCCGTATCGTCCTCCGGGCCAGATAACCCCAAAGAAATCAAGCAACGTATTACAGCCCAGGCATTCGATCGTCTGGGATGGAGTACCGGGATCATGGCCGGCCGGGGTCTGGAGAGCGTCTCCCAGCTTGGTGATCCTATGCAGCCGCTGGCGGCAGGGCTGGCCGCCGGAGCCCCCAAGGGTATTCAGGTCGTCTTGGCCGGAGGAACCCAGATGCTCGCCGTCGCAGCGATCCTTCGACATGAAGGCTGCGACAGGCCCCTGACCGTAGCGACGACCTGCTACGTACACAGAGACGTCAGCGCTGATTTCGACGGAATCGCTCGGGACGTTGACGTTCATCCCTGGTCGGCACCTCTGGATTTTCGCCAATCAGCATGGCCAGGACTTCGAGGCTATGAACAGGGCTACGTGAAGGAGGGCGTTGGAGCTGGAGGAGCCGTCTGGTACGCTCAGCACCTGGGGGTCTCCGTATACGCCGTAATCCGCCGAACCGAGCTCATCTATTCCGCCATGGCGGAGACATATCTCAAAGGCACACCGACATCACGCACGATATAATACCCTTGAGAGAAGGGGGAGTATATCATGATATACGACGTCATCATCGTCGGATCGGGGCCAGCCGGCATATTTGCCGCGCTGGAACTCACCGAGGCCAGCCGAAAAGTATTGATCATCGACAAGGGGAAACTCATCAAACAACGCGAATGCCCCATCATCGCTCAGAAAGTAACCAGCTGCATCAGCTGCCCATCGTGCAGCATAGTCTCAGGATGGGGAGGCGCCGGAGCTGCTTCCGACGGTAAACTCACTCTCACCACCGGGTTCGGTGGCAACCTGGAGGAATACATCGGGCGCTCAGCCCTGGTAGAGCTCATCAACTCGGTGGATGCCGCTTTCGTGCGCCACGGTGCAGATCCCAACTATTACGAGCCCTCTGGGCCCGTGGTTAAGGACACCATCCGACGAGCGGCATCGGTCGGACTCAAGATTCTCCCTGCCAGGATTCGCCATATCGGAACCGATGCCTCTCGAGAGGTTTTGGACAATATGTACAAAACCCTGAAAGATCGATGTGATATTCTTCTGGACACCGTCGTCGAGGATATCGTTGTGGAGAACGGGCAGGCCAAGGGCGTCATCCTCTCAGATGGAACGAGATACGACGCTTCGGTGGTCATCGCTACCCCAGGCAGGGACGGAGCGTCCTGGCTTGAGGCCATCGTGCGTCGTTTAGAGCTCCCCATCGCCTCCATGCCTGTGGATATCGGCGTTCGGGTTGAGGTCCCCGATAGCGTCTGCCAGGACCTGACCGAGCACTTCTACGAGGTCAAGTGTCTCTATAACACCCCGACCTTCGATGATCGATGTCGAACCTTCTGCATGAACCCCTCGGGATTCGTGGTCTCGGAATACAACAAGGGACACAATCTGGTGACGGTCAACGGCCACAGCCTGAAAAACACCAAATCGGACAACACCAATTTTTCTATCCTGGTCACAAAGAACTTCACCCACCCTTTTCAGGACCCTATAGGCTACGCCACCCATATCGCCCGCCTGGCTAACATGCTGGCTGGTGGTGGCATCCTGGTCCAGCGCCTGGGAGACCTCCGGGATGGGCGGCGATCTACAGCCTCTCGAATCCAACGGGGCATGATCGAACAGACAGGTTCGGCTGAACCTGGAGACCTGAGCCTCGTCCTGCCCCATCGACACATGATCGCTATCGTCGAGTTCCTGGATGCTCTGAACACAATCATGCCTGGGGTCAACCAAAACGACACCCTTCTCTACGGAGTGGAGATAAAACTCTACTCCCTTCGGGTACAGCTTGAGGAATCCCTGGGAACTCCCTTAGTGCACAACCTATTCATGGCCGGTGACGGTGCCGGAATCAGCCGCGGCATCATTCAAGCCGCTGCCAGCGGTGTCGTCGCCGCTCGCTCTGCTCTAAGGCGTCTAACAGAGTTAGATTAAATATACTTAGTTTTATGTTTTTTACGCTAAGTTACACTTCTAAAACAGTTGCATTTTCTTCCCGTTCAGTGTATAGTGATCCATATCAGCAGTATGAAAAACATTATTGAGGGGGAAGACAATATGTCTGCGAAAGTAAACAAAGATACTTGCGTTGGTTGTGAGAGCTGCGTCAGTGCCTGTCCGGTGGAGGCAATAGCCATGTCTGAGGGCAAGGCTACCGTGGATGAGGCTACGTGCGTCGAGTGCGGCGCCTGCGTCTCTACCTGCCCGGTGGAGGCAATCTCACTGTAAAACCGTCTTGACAAGTACAAGGGGAGAGAAAACGCCCGACCTCAAACAGTGGAGGTCGGGCGTTTCTCGTCCTCACGAAGTCTAAATTTAAAGTCATATCTTCCTTTTAAAGAAAGAGGTATAATACGGGAGAAAAGAGAAGGTTTTTCAAAGTTAAAACAAGCGCATTGAAAGGGGAGGATACGTGCCTGTGCCTGAGGCACCCTCCCAAAGGTGGTCAAAGACATTGGAAAGGGAGGCGACCTTCTGATGAGTACTCTTTGGGATTCCAACTTCAGTTACACGGCGAAGCACGTTCGACCATCCCCGGTTCGAGAGATGCTCTCGGTCATCAAACAACCGGGCATGATTTCCTTTGCCGGCGGCATGCCGGCCCCGGAGGTCTTCCCCGTCGACAAGTTCTACGAGGGAGCCCACGTTCTTAAGGACCACGGCAAAAATCTGCTCCAGTACGGGACCACCGAGGGATACCCCCCTCTTAAGGAGTTTCTGGCATCCTTCACAGCCGAGCGCATGGGACGTACTGTGGCCCTGGATGAGATGCTGCTCACCACCGGCTCTCAGCAGGCCCTAGAGCTTTTTGCCTCCTCTATGATCGATAAAGGCGACGTTGTCATCACCGAGAACCCCTCGTACCTTGCCGCCCTCACGACCTTCTACAACCACGGGGCTCAGTTCGTGGGAATCCCTACCGACGAGAGCGGAATGAACGTGGATCTCATTCCCGAAGCTATCGAAAAAGCCCGGAGCGAGGGTAAACACGTTAAGTTCATCTACACCATCGTCAACTTCCACAACCCTGGCGGGGCCACTATGAGCCTGGCACGTCGCAAGAAATTAGTGGAGATCTCCCACAAACTCAACGTTCCCATCTTTGAGGACGATCCCTACGGATACGTTCGCTACGAGGGAGAGCACCTTCCGTCTATTTTCTCATTCGACGATCAGGGCGGCACCGTGTATGCTGGTTCTTTCTCCAAGATCCTAGCACCCGGTGCCCGGATCGGCTGGGTTACCGGAGACCGGAAAATTATCAGGAAACTGGTGATCTTCAAGCAGGCCGCTGACCTGTGCTCCAGTCCCATCTGTCAGTCTCTTGTCTACGAGTACTGTAAAAAGGGGTATCTGTCCGAGCATCTGCCAAATATCATCGCTAACTACCGTCCCAAGAGAGACACCATGGAGGCATGCCTCAAGAAATACCTGGCTCCCCACGGTATCACCTGGGTTAAGCCCGAGGGTGGGTTTTTCTTCTGGCTTGACATGCCGGGCATCGATTGCCATGACCTGTTCAAACGGGCTGTAGACAAGAAAGTGGCCTTTGTGGTGGGAACACCCTTTTGCGTGGAAGAAGGTGCTGGAGTCAACAAAGCTCGGCTCAACTTCACGTTTGTCCAACCCGATGTCATCGACGAGGGCGTCCGTCGCCTCGGTGAGGCCATTGAAGAGATGAAGGGATAAAAACCTGGCGAACTTCGACCGAACGCGCTACAATTGACTGCAAAATTGAGGGTCTGCCTGTTTCAGGCAGACCTTTTCGATATGACAGCATCAGGGAACCCCTAAAAATTCAGAAACTCGCCTCAGGTCGTTTCGACGGAGCCCATTCGAGGTTCGTGACCTGCCATCGTGAAGTATCGACTGGAGCGAGGCGGACGTCGTCCCAAGTCGAGAGGGCACAGGAGGTGTCCATCAGCAACAACGAACACGTCATCAAGGAGGGAGTACACCATGTCCGACATCGTCCAATCTTTGTTTAATCAATCAACCCTAGGGATCAAGCCATCGCCGATCCGCGAGGTCTTCCATCTGGTCCGCAAGCCCGGGATGATCTCCTTCGCTGGGGGGATGCCAGACCCTGACATCTTCCCCATCAAGCAATTTCATCAGGGAACAGACATCCTTCTGGCAGAGGGCAGGGAGATCCTTCAGTACGGCGTCACCGAGGGATACGAACCTCTTCGGGACTTCCTGATCAGATGGAGTGCCCCAAAGATGGGACGAGAGCCGAATCAAGAGGAGCTCCTGATCACGTCGGGTTCCCTTCAGGCAGCCGATCTGCTCACCCGCACCCTCGTCGATCGAGGCGACTGGATCGTCTGCGAAGAGGCCTCTTTCCCGGGGAATACCATCAGCATGTACAACCAGGGCGCCAACTTCATCACCGTCCCGTGCGACCAGGACGGCATGGTAGTGGAGGCTCTCCCTGAGCTGTTGGACCAGGCCAAGGCCGACGGGAAACGGGTCAAGTACATCTACACCATTCCGAACTTCCACAACCCTCTGGGATGTACCTTATCTCTGGAGCGCCGAAAGCTGCTGGTGGATATCGCCAAGAGGTATGGACTCCTGATCCTGGAGGACGATCCGTACGGCTGCGTCAGATTTGAGGGGGACAATCTGCCCACCCTCTATTCCCTGGATAGAGTGGGGTTGGTCCTCTACGCTGGATCCTTTTCCAAGATCCTGGCTCCGGGAACCCGGGTAGGTTGGGCCGTTGGTCCCCAAAAGCTCATCCGGGCCATGACCGTCCACAAACAGGGAGTAGATACCTGCACCAGCGTGGTCGCCCAGGCCCTCGTCTATAGCTACTGTCAGTCGGGAAAACTGGATGCTTTTTTGCCGAAGATCGTGGACCACTACCGGATCAAGCGCGATATCATGGAAGAGGCATTTAAGAAGCATCTCCCCCTGGACGAGACACGATACGTCACACCTCAGGGAGGCTTTTTTTACTGGGTGACCACTCCCAACATCTCGGCCCAGGAGCTTTTCCGGAGAGCTATGACGAAAAACGTGGCCTTCGTCTGTGGAGACGCCTTCTTCCCCAACGGTGGCGGCAAGAACAGTTTTCGTATGTGTTTCACCTTCGCCTCCGCAGAAGAGACCGACCGAGGAACTCACCTCCTGGGAGAGGCCATGAGAGAGCTTCTCGCCGAAAGGGTATAGCTTTTGGAGCCTCCTCTGGGCTACAATAAGGGCGATCCCATCCACCACGAGGAGGCCCAAACCATGTTTGGAGACACCATTGCCGCCATCTCAACAGCCTGGGGAGACGCTGGCATCTCAATCATCCGTATCTCGGGACCGGACTGTCAGGATATAGCACGGGCTACGGTACGAACGGTGACTCCCTTCGACCAACTGCGCCCTCGGTTCATGAACAACGGGATTTTACTGGACGAGTCGGGAACTCCAATCGATGAGGTCCTGCTCGTCCTCTTCGTCTCGCCCAAAAGCTTCACCGGTGAGGACCTGGTGGAAATCCACTGCCACGGAGGAAGTCTCGTTGCCCAACGATGTCTGGAGCGATGTATTCAAGGCGGGTGTCGCCACGCTGCTCCAGGTGAATTCACCCGACGGGCCTACGAGAACGGTCGTCTGGATCTGGCTCAGGCTGAGGCAGTCAACGGGATTATCCAGGCCAGAAGCAACGAGGCCCTTCGAGCCGCCAGCCGGACTCTTCAAGGCGAGCTGTCCCAACGAATCAGGGAACTCTACGACGAGCTGCTTCTCCTCTCGGCCGAACTAGAGGTAGGCATAGACTTCCCCGAGGAGGACATACCCTATATCGCCGAGGAGGACGCAGCAAGCCGAATAGAGACACTGATCCAGGATTTGAGGGACCTCCTGGACCGATGCACCACCGGATGTCTTCTCCGAGAGGGAATCAAGGTCGCTCTTATCGGTCGTCCTAACGTGGGCAAATCCTCCCTTCTCAACGCCCTTCTCCAAGAAAGCAGAGCCATCGTTACGTCAGTCCCGGGAACAACCCGGGACGTCATTGAAGAAGTGATCACCCACCGGGGTATCCCCCTGCGGCTTATGGACACCGCCGGACTTCGGGAATCCCCTTCCGACGAGGTGGAAGCTATAGGCATCCAACGGACGTCAAAAGCCATCGAGAAATCGGACGTAGTTCTGTGGATCCTGGACGGCAGCAAACCCCTCGAGGGGATCGACCGTTCCATGATTGCCAGCCTCTCGGATCGCCCGCACCTCGTGGCGATTAACAAATCGGATCTGCCCAACAGCTTGGACGAAACGGCTCTGACGGCTCTGGCTCCCGACTCCTGGGTTTTTCGGATCTCCGCTCAGGAACGACATGGACTGGATGAGATCAAGGAGGCTATAGTAGACTTGGCGGCCAAGATCGGAACGCTGGACGCCAGCCTCAACGTCACATCACGACAGGTCGGCGAAATTCGAGCAGCTATTCAAGCCTTGGCCGAGGGGCGAGATGTCATATCCACCATGGGAGACCAATCCTTAGCGGCCCAGGCTCTCACTGAGGCTCGAAGCTGCCTCGAACGAATTTTAGGCTTGCAGGACGACGAGGCCCTGTTGGATGTCGTTTTCTCGCAATTTTGCGTCGGGAAATAAACGAGATCATATAATTTGACCCCCACTTCCTTTGACGCTATGATATTTCTGTGGAGGAGGAGGGTGTGCTGTGGAAAAAAAAGCTCGAACGAATTACCCCATAAACGACGTCCTGGTCAGACGATGGAGCCCAAGAGCCTTTTCTCCCCGAGTTCCGGGAAAAGAGATCGTCCTGTCCCTCTTTGAAGCTGCGCGTTGGGCCCCGTCGTGTTTTAACGAACAGCCATGGAGCTTCATCTACGCCATAAAGGATGATCCCGACGAGTTTAAGAACCTTCTGAGCTGTCTGCTTCCGGGCAATATCCGGTGGGCAAAAGAAGCTCCGGTTCTCATCCTCGCTGTCGTCACGGAGTTTTCCAGTAGCGGACGGCCCAACCCATGGGCGTGGCAAGATGTGGGCATGGCTGTGGGGAATCTCATTCTGGAGGCCACATCCAAGGGATTGTTCGCCCATCCCATGGCGGGTTTCGACAGCGAAAGGATCGTGGAGCTTTACTCCATCCCTAAAGGCCATCGCCCGTCGACGGCTATTGCCCTGGGATATCCTGGGGATCTTGCTTCTCTTGATGCGGATCTCCAGGAAGTTGAGATAGCCCCAAGAGAGAGAAAAGCGGTTTATGAGTTTACCTACCGCCGGACATGGGGAGATAACCGAGGTGTTTGACCAAAAAACAAAAGCCGGACACACCCCAACAGTGTATCCGGCTTTCGTGTATCGTTTGGGTCAGTCCCTCTCGCAAAGCTCCAACAGAATACCGCCGCTCGACTTGGGGTGGACAAAGGCAATTTTCGCCCCCCCAGCCCCAATTCTGGGCTTCTCATCGATAAGACGTACCCCTTTTTCCTTAAGCTCGGCCAAGGAGGCCTCCAGGTTCTCCACCCTGAGAGCCAGATGGTGGATGCCCTCTCCTTTTTTTGCGATGAACTTGGCCACGGGACTCTCATCGGAGGTCCCCTCCAGAAGTTCAATCTCCGTGTCCTTGATGGGCAAGAAAGCGGTCTTGACCTTCTGCTCGGCCACCTCCTCGACACCGTGACACTGGACACCCAAGGTCCCCTCCCAGAATTTCAGTGATTCTTCGATACTCTGTACAGCGATACCGATATGATCCACAACCTGTAGGTTCATCTCTATAAGTCCCCCTTCCCGAATATAAGAGAATTGTATCAGATCAGAAACAGAGCAGGGACTTCAAAAGGTCAACGTCAACGGGAATGCGCATAAAGCCTGTACAACTCCATCTCCTCCGGCTATCATTGCAAAATCGGGATATACGTACACTATATTCCTCAATCTCTCAATCGAGAAAGGGTGCTTGTTCGTGAACTTCTCCGTGACACTCGTATGCCTAGGTTTTCTCTTCGGTGCTGTGGCGGGATCGTTTTTCAACGTTATCGCTCTTCGTACCGTGCTCGAACGTCCCTGGTGGGGTAAAGAACGGTCGTGTTGCCGAAGCTGCGGACGAACCCTCTCCACTATCGATCTGATTCCCATCCTGTCGTGGGTGATCCTTCGGGGCCGATGCCGTACCTGCAAAGCTCCGATCCCCCTTCGCTACCCCTTGGTCGAACTCGTCTACGGCCTGTGGGCAGCAGCAGCTCTCTGGCGTTGGGGACTGAGCATATCCGGAGGGATCGCCATCCTGGGAGGTTGGCTTATGATGCTCAACGCTTTGACGGACCTCGAATCGGGATACATCTATGATTCCCTGGCCGCGTCGGTGGGAGGAGTCGGCCTGCTCGTTCGTCTCGTTGGAGGATGGGGTGCCCTGGTGGACGGGGGTTTGGGAGCTCTGGCTGCCGCATCCGTGATCGCTGTCATCATAGTCCTCAGCAGAGGCGGCATGGGGTGGGGAGACGCCACTCTGATGGCCGGAGCCGGAGCACTGCTGGGGTGGAAAATGGGACTTTTAGCGACCTATCTGGGGTTCATGATCGGCGGAGTCTCAGCCGTGGGGCTCCTGATCACAAAAAAAGCAGCCAGAAAGGACGCCGTCGTTCTTGCGCCTTTTCTGGCCGCAGGGGTTCTGTGTACCCTTCTATGGGGACCCAATATCCTCGACTACTGGGGACAAGCTCCCGGATGGCCCTGGAGCTGAGGCTGCAGATTCCGAACCATGTATTCCAGGGGCCTGATCGACGGCATACCGCCTAGCCTTCTAAAGGCGTGATCCACATCGGGAAGGACCGTAAAAGCTCGATCGTCCACGGGAATGAGGTCAAAAAGCCGCCGGCACGATGCCTCATCGAAGGTCTCGTCCAGGGAACCATAAAAGAACCGGAGCCACTGAGCCGATATACCCCGGCATGCATCATACAGAATATTCACTGAACACATTGAGTCCAAAATAGGCAGGGAATGTTGGCCCAAATCAGCCCCGGAGCGCAATGAGTCGCCGCTTCCCGATACGACAATCCCACAGATACGATCTTGGGAGACCTCAGCAATCGGTGAAAACTCTCCGCCTATGACGTCGGCACTCCGTCTTCCCGCCACCATGAGAGCGTTCAGTCCCCCCAAGGAAAACCCCCAGAGACAGAGTTTTTTTGGGGGGAAGAGGGCGGAGACTTGGGCGATACCCGAGACTGAGTCGAACAATTCCTGGGCGTAGGTCTTGCCCTCAAAAGCACTCCAGGCCCACCGATCCCGATCGGTAAAGACCTCCCGATCCCGCCGGAGCCTGCTGGTCTCGACAACACAGACCGACACGCCAAGCCGAACTAAAAGTCGGGCCAGCACGCCGTATTTATTGCCCTGCTCCAGAGACGCCACCCCGTGAACTCCGTGAAGGAGACAAACCACCAACGAGGACCCCGGAACGTCAAGAACGGACAGAGGAACCGTTCGATCTCCGAAACACCCAATAGCGGAGGTTATCGTGACGTTCATGGGGTTATTTTCCGTCGACCTCCGCCGCTTCATCCTCGGCCAGCGAGAGCCAATGCTCCCAGTCAAACCGAAGAAGCCCACTGACCATGTAAATTGATATGAGAGCCAAAAGGGCTCGTTCCCGCAGGATGACCACGGCTGCAAGGACCAGGATTTTGAGGCTCAGAAGTCGGAGCCGGTTCACCGATCCCTTCTTGATCCCTTTCAGGTTTCCGTAAGGCACCGAGGAGATCATGAGCCCACCGGTCAGGACAGCAAGAGCAGCCATAACCAGAGGAGGCAATGTGATCCCTGCTATAATCCAGGAGACCAGAAAAAGCCCCCCTGCGGGAATAGGTACCCCCTGGAATGGACCGGGAACATGGATCACGTTAAACCGGGCTAACCGCAAAGCACCGCATAGGGCGAAGAACACCGCGACCAGAGCTCCAGCCACGCCAGGCATAGCTGAGAGACTTGACCTATAGATCAGGAGAGCCGGAGCCACACCAAAACTGACCACGTCGCCCAAACTGTCGAACTCAACACCGAAAGCGCTGCTCACGCCCAGCATCCGGGCCACCTTCCCGTCCATAAAGTCGAAAAACACGGCAAAGGCGATCAACCAGGCTGATGGAATTACCTGCCCCTTCATCGTGAGGATGAGGGACAACATACCGCACAGCAAATTACCGCTGGTGATCATGTTGGGGATGTATGACCGCCAATGAAACTCACGCCTCTTCAATCGAATTCGTCTTTTCATGACAACTCACTCCTATACAGGTTCGACCAGCATACACCCTTTGACCAAGGGTCACTCGCAACTGCACACCCCGAGGAAGATAGACATCGACTTTGGAGCCCAGCTTGATCATGCCAAAGCGCTCTCCTGTGGCGTACGGCTGCCCTTTTCTGCTCCGGCACACAATTCGCCGGGCCAGCAGACCAGCTATCTGAACGACCAGTGTCCGCCCAAAATCGGTGGAGAGCCCCAGATAGAACCGCTCGTTCACCTTGGATGCCTTGGGAGCACAGGCCATCCATTTTTTCCCGGGAACGTACTCCAGATACTCGACCACCCCGCCCCGAGGCACCCGGTTCACGTGGACACTCAATGGATTCATAAAAATCCCCACCTTCACCGCTGGCCCTGTATATGGATGGTCCAGTGGGACGATCTCCACGACCTTTCCGTCAGCGGGGGCCACCCAACCGTCGGGACCACACAGAGGATGGCGATCGGGATCCCGGTAAAACCACAGAACCAAGAGAACCAGGGGGACCAAAATCAGAGTCGACGAGGGGCAAAAGGCCCACCCAAAGGAGGCCAACGCCCCAGTAAAGATAATGGACGGCCAGCCTTCAGCGGAGATGTTCATTCCTCAGACTCCCGGTCTATCTGGACGACGCTCAGCTCGACAACTGAGTCTCCGGGATCCAGCCGGACAACTATAGCCCCAGCGGCCGTCCGACTCAAAATACGAATCTCCCGGGCAGCCACCCGGACCATCCGCCCCCTAGCGGTCATGATCACGACCTCGTCATCCTCGGTTACAGACGTGGCCGAGGCCAGCAACCCCGTTCGCGAGTTGATCGTCATGACTCTCATACCACCACCACCCCGATGATGGGGCGTGAACTCGTCGAACTGGGTACGTTTACCGATACCCGTCTCACTTACCAACAAGGGACATCTACCCTTCATCAGCACTTCACAACTGATGATCCGATCGCCGCTCTTAAGCCTCATGGCTTTGACGCCTCGAGCAGTACGGCCCATGGCCCGGAATTCGTCCTCGGCAACCCTGAGAGCCTGTCCCATAGCCGAGACCAACAGGAGCTCGTCCTGTCCAGAGGTAGTTCGAATCTGGGCGATCTCGTCACCCTCATCAACACTGACAACCCGACGTCCGGCTCTGGTCAGATTCTCAAGCTCAGACGAGGGAAGACGCTTGGCAATGCCCCGTCTGGTTACAAAGAAAAGGAAGCTCGTCTCGGCGTCCAGATGGGCCTTCATGTTCACTACAGTCTCGTTGGCTTCGAGCGAGATATACTTCCCAATAAGCTTTCCCTTACCGGAACGGCTCTCGGAGATGACATGCCCCTTAATGGCGAACACCCGTCCCTTGCTGGTGAACAAGTAGATATCGTCGTGGGTAGATCCCACGTCCATGAGGGAGACCTGGTCTTCCTCCCGAAGCCGAGCCCCTCGACGTCCCTTGCCGCCTCGTCCCTGAAGGGAATAGGCCTCCAGAGGAACCCGTCTGATATAGCCATCCTGGGAGAGCATGACAACTATATCCTCTCTGGGGATCAGGTCCTCGTCTGAACAATCGCCTCCGACAGAGTCCAGAATTTTGGTCCGACGATCATCGCCGTACTTCCCCCTGAGGGCCGTGAGCTCATCCACAATCACCTGATCCAGAACAGTCGGATTGTCCAGTATGGAGCGGAATCGTTCGATATCGGCCAGGAGACCCGCCAGTTCCTCGTCCAGCTTCTGACGTTCCAGGCCGGTGAGCCTTTGAAGTCTCATGTCTAAGATCGCCTGAGCCTGAAGTTCGGAGAACGCCAGCTCGGTCACAAGCCGCTCTTTGGCAATGGCCGCCGTCTGGGACCCTCGAACGACAGCGATAACCTGGTCGATCACGTCCAGAGCTTTAACCAGCCCTTCCACGATATGGGCCCGAGCCTCGGCCTTGGCAAGCCGGAAGGACGTCCGCCGCCGAACCACCAGTCGACGATGATCCAGAAACACCGAGAGCATCTGAACCAGCCCCATCTCCACTGGCCGGTTGTCCACCAACGCCAGATTGATCACCCCAAAGGTGCTCTGGAGCTGGCTTCGACGGTAGAGCTGACGAATGACCAACTCGGCGTCCACGTCACGGGAGACTTCCAAAACCACCCGAAGGCCACGACGGTCAGACTCGTCTCTGATGTCAGTGACCCCATCGATGGTCTTGTTCTGGACCCCCGCAGCGATGGTTTCAATGAGTGTGGTTTTATTCACCATGTAGGGGATCTCGGTGATCACCACGTGACTCTTGCCTCGTTTCCCCTCCTCAACATGAACCTGTCCCTGAACAACCAGCCGTCCCCGCCCAGTTCGGTAGGCGTCGATGATGCCATCTCGGCCGAGGATCTTGCCTCCCGTCGGGAAATCGGGGCCGGGAAGCCGAGCCAGAAGTTCGCCAAATTCAGCGTCCTCCCCTGTCTCCACCAAGTAGCACAGGGCGTCCACTACTTCCCGAAGGTTATGGGGAGGCATATTGGTGGCCATACCGACGGCGATCCCCGTGCTGCCGTTGATAAGCAGATTGGGCACTTGAGCCGGGAGGACCAGAGGCTCCTGGAGAGACTCATCGAAATTCGGTCCCCAATCCACGGTATCCTCGTCGATATCACGAAGCATAAACTCGCCCAACTCCTGGAGCCGGGCCTCGGTATACCGCATGGCAGCGGCACTGTCGCCATCGATGGAACCGTAGTTCCCTTGACCATCGACCAAGGTATAGCGCATGCTGAAATCCTGAGCCATACGAACCATGGTCTCGTAGATCGCCGAATCCCCGTGAGGGTGGTATTTACCCATGGTCTCGCCGACGACACGAGCCGATTTCTTATAAGACTGGTTATGTCGAAGCCCGAGATCCTGCATAGCATACAAAATCCGTCGCTGGACAGGCTTCAGGCCGTCACGGGCGTCAGGCAGAGCCCGTCCTACTATGACACTCATGGCGTAGTCCAGATAGCTGTGCTTGATTTCCTCCACAAGAGGATGATGAATGATCTTCCCAAAAAGGGTTTGTTCTTCCATGTATGAGACCTCCGAGAGGGACCGAGAAAGCCCCTGGCGTCGGCGGCGTAGGCTCTGCCGCACCGGTTTATTGTACCACGCCAAGGTCGGAAGGGACGCTTCAGCCAAAAGCATATATGGGGACCTCTAAAAACTCAGAAACTCGCCTCAGGTCGTTTCGACAGAGCCCATTCGAGGTTCGTATTTTTGACCTGCCGTCGTGAAGTATCAACTGGGACGAGGCGGACGTCGTCCCAGGCCGAGAGGGCACAGGAGGTACCCTTCGAGGCTACGGTAGGAGCAGGCAGGTCAAAAATACGTTGGGACGAGACAGGGTTCTGGCGAAGCGATTTGAGGCTGGGAGGCTCGGATGCAGACTTTTATATTAACCGCCCGATAACATTGCATATACAAACAGGAGCAACCTCAAATGGGAGGCTGCTCCCTCGCTTGAACCGTGTCCATCTTTCCCCCTGTGGGGAGAGGTTACTCTATTTCTCCTTATTGGTCGATAAGGCTATCCTTGAAGACCCCAAAATAGAGAACGGCCACAAAAAGCACACCACCCAGGACATTCCCCAGGGTAACCGGGATGAGGTTATTGACAAATCCCCAGATACTCACGACCCCAAGCCCTCCGTCGGGCAACGCCGCCAGGGCCACGACCTCTGAATGCCCTTTAAGAAGAAGTCCCATCGTCATGAAATACATGTTGGCGATAGAGTGTTCAAACCCCGAGGCAACAAAGACCATAATGGGGAAATAAATAGCCCATATCTTGCCTACCACGTTCTCCGCTGACATTGAAAGCCACACGGCCAAAACGACGAGCCAGTTACATAAAATACCCCTGAAAAAAGCCTGGAACCACCCCAGCCCCATTTTTTTCGAGGCAATCGTAAGCGCTTTAGCACCGATAGCCCCGTGCCAAAGCCCCGAGTTATACAAAAGAAGGGCTACGACCACCGTACCGATAAGATTCGCCAGGTAGACCCAGCACCAGTTCCGTAACACGTCCTTCATTGAAATGCGCCCTGCCATGACGGCCAACGGCATGACACAGTTACCCGTGAAAAGCTCGCCCCCGGCCAAGACCACCAGGAGAAGTCCGATGGCAAAAACCGTTCCTCCGAGGAGTTTCGCCACGCCTACGATAGGCACGTCAAAGGTGACAACCGTCATTGCCCAGCCGCCAAAAGCTATATAGGCTCCGGCCAGCCCACCCAGGATAAGCATCTGAGGAACAGTCCAGGCAATCTTGGCCTCGGCCGAGGTGCAGCTCAAACGGGCGATCTCTCTCGGTCTTCTCATGGCATTTGGCCCCTCACGATTTTACCATCGATTCCGGTGCAGCCGTTCCCTCGGGACGTCGTTATGGGGATCCTTCACCTCGTCAGGATACCCTATCGCCGCCAAGCCCATAACAGGGACATCCTCAGGAACGTGAAGAAGTTCTTTGATCGTCGTCCCCCGGTCGGGCATATGACATACCCCAAGCCACACAGCTCCCAGGCCCAGGCCCTGAGCGGCGATCAGTAGATTCTCCATGGCAGCGGCACAATCCTGCTCCCAATAGGGTTTGGCCAGCGCGATCTCGGGCTCAACGGCACAGATCGCAAAAGCGAGAGGAGCCTTGGCCAACATCTTGCCGTAGGGATGAGCCTCCGCCAACCGATCCAGAAGCCCCCGATCTGTGATCACCACAAAGTGGGCAGGACGGCCATTGGCCGCACTGGGCGCTGCCGCTGCGCACCGTACCAAGAGATCAATCTTATCGTCCTCCACCGGTTTGTCCACATACCGACGAATACTCCTGCGCCCTAGAAGGACCCGAATCACCTCGTTACCGCCCATCCTACATTCCTCCTTCTTTTCTGGTATATCCCCCGCATCTGGCCCAAATTGCCAAAGCGGAGAAGACCATTTATCATTTACTGGGTTGTTGTATTTCATTATACCCTCAACAGTACAGACCCCCGGGAACACTGACCCAATCGTACAGGAGGCGCACTCATGAGAGAGACCGACCATTCCCTCGCCCACCCGAACCTCGACGAGGCACCCGTTTCTATTGACAGAGACAACAACCAGCCCCCTCTCGGCCAACATCGACAGGGAGAGACCGCTGTACGGATCGGGGTCGACCTGGGAGGCCACAAGATTAACGTCGGAGCAGTCGTCGATGGGACTGTCACGTCGTCAGCTCAAGAACCAACGCCATCATCTCGAACACCCGATACGGTGATCCGGGCCATCGTCAGGCTCGTCCGCTCTCTGAACATCGACGAGCTCCTATCCGTGGGGATCGGATTGCCGGGGATGCTGTCTCTGGACCGACGGTCAGTCGTCCGACTGACGAACCTCCCCCGCTGGGATAACCTTCCCCTGGCTCACCTTCTGGAAGATCGCCTGAAAGTGCCCGTGGTGCTCGACAACGACGCCAAATGCGCAGCCCTGGGGGAACTCGTGGCCGGCGAAGGCCAGGGAATGACCGATTTCGTCATGATAACCCTGGGCACGGGCATCGGTGGAGCTGTGGTCTCCGGTGGCTCGGTCCTACGGGGTAGGCGAGGCCTGGCAGGAGAGTTGGGACACCTGGGACTCCTCCATCAAGAACCTTGCAACTGCGGCGGCATGGGACACAGCGAGACACTCTTCTCCGCCGACAGATTCGATCGACGATGCGTCGAGACCGGGGTACAATCGGTGCCAGCTCTCTGGAAGAAACGAAAAGAACCGAGGCACCGCCTCTTTTGGGACCGATCTTTGGAGGCTCTGGCATGCACGGTGATCTCAGCGGTGCATCTCCTGGACCCCCAGGCCATCGTGTTCTCCGGCGGCCTGGCCAGACTCCCCAACCTGATGGATGAACTGGCTCCTCTGGTGGAGGTTCGTCTGGCAACCGCCTTTCGCCCAGGCCCTCCGCTGCTGCTTTCCCAGCTGGGTGGCGACGGCCCTGTTATAGGTGCAGCCTCTCTGCTCCCCATTCGCGAAGAAACCGGGAGAGGATGAATCCCGGTGCTTCGGGAGAGGCCAGCAGAGCGTAGCACCCCAAGGCGTGGATGAACTCCAGAGGATAGTTCATCTGCCCCCACACAGGAAAACCCGACGCCGCCAGAGACGCCAACCCCACATCGGCATAGCCACCAGGGTTTTTCATCCCCCCTTCGGCTTGGCTGCAGGCAACGACGTGGGGCTTGGGGGCATTGGCAAACACCGTACGGAGCTCCTGAAGAACCCCGCTGTGACAGTTCCCCAAACCATAGCCAA
This sequence comes from Dethiosulfovibrio peptidovorans, assembly GCA_002748665.1. Classification (NCBI taxonomy): domain Bacteria; kingdom Thermotogati; phylum Synergistota; class Synergistia; order Synergistales; family Dethiosulfovibrionaceae; genus Dethiosulfovibrio; species Dethiosulfovibrio peptidovorans. The sequence goes on from PDTB01000016.1 coordinate 37,795, forward strand.
CAACTGCAAGGATCCGTTCATCCCCTCGAAGCGACGGGACGACGCCTGGCGCACAAAAGACCCACCCCACCCCCCGAACGATCTCCTGAACCTTTTGGAGATCGGTGTTTATCGCTCGTTTTGAGAAATGAGACAACTCCATAGACCCAGGCTTTCTGATCGAAAGCCCCTGCCCTCTTCGTCCCCACTCAGGGTTAAAATACAGCGGCTGGCCGTTGACCGCCGTGTACGCATCGGGATACTGGGAGTGGGCCTTGTGAGCCCGATCTCCTGGAATGAGCTTCCAGTTGCAGTAGATCCAAACGCCGGGGACATCTGCACAGACCACCTGAGCAGCGCCCCGGAGATTCACCGTCACGTCCTCGGGCATGAAATCTAAAGTGAGCTGACTCCCCGTGAGAACAACCGGGACATTCAGCTGAGGGAAACACAGGCTGAGCCACGCCGAGGTGTAGGCCATGGTGTCCGTTCCGTGAAGAATCAGGACACCCGTCGCTCCTTCACGAAGCTCAAAGGCAACCGTCCTGGCAAGCTCCACCCAGTGAACCGGCGTGAGTTCAGAACTATCGAGCCCCGGAACGCCCCAGGGTTCCCGAGAAACGACGACCACATCCTGATCCTGGAAAATCCCCTCCACAAGCTCGTGAACCTCCTGGGAGGCGCGCTGATCGGGACCGGTCCGTCCCTCAGCACCCAAGGCACTGACGATGGTTCCTCCTGTAAAGATAACCGCCAGTCGCTGCATGCAATCCCGCCTTTCATCGTACATCTCTCCTAAGGGAACCTCTAAAAACTCATAAACTCGCCTCAGGTCGTTTCGACAGAGCTCATCCGAGGTTCGTATTTTTGACCTGCCGTTGTGAAGTATCGACTGGTACGGACAGGACATCGTCCCAAGCCGGGAGGGCACAGGAGGTCCCCTTCGAGGCGACGGTACGGAGCATGCAGATCGAAAATACGTTTGGGTGAGACAGGGCTCTGACGGAACAACCTGAGGCTGGGAGACTCGGATGTGGGTTTTTAAAGGTGCCCCCAAAGAATCCAGAGCCAATGGGACGTGTAGAGGACGAATGACGAGCCCTGACCGATAGGTCCAGGCTCGTTAGCAACTGTCAATCCGGCCCTACGCCACCAACTGATACACCCTGGAGGGGGCGCCGCACACCGGACATCTCTCCGGGGCGTTTCCCTCCTCGATGTGGCCACAGACAGTGCAAAGGTAGTAGTCAACCGAACGCTTTTCCGACAGATGCTCCAGAGCCCTCTTATACAGATCGGCGTGGACCTTCTCGACCTGATTGGCCAGGTTGAACCCCGTCAAGGCCCGTTTTTCCCCTTCAGCCTTAGCGTTGGCGATAAATTCGGGGTACATCTCGGTGAACTCGTAGGTTTCCCCTTGGATAGCGTCTTTCAGGTTTGCCTCCGTCGAGCCGATTTTCCCCATGTTCCGATAGTGCATCTTGGCATGGATGGTTTCGGCTGCGGCGGCAGCGCGAAACAACCTGGCAACCGACTGGAACCCCTCTTTGTCGGCCACCTCGGCATAGAAAAGGTATTTCCTGTTCGCCTGAGATTCACCGGCAAAAGCCTCACTCAGATCAGCCATGGTCTTGCTCATGCCCATTCCCCCTTCCAGAATATATGGCGTATCCCTCTCTCTTGTAATTATACCACTGTGATACGGTAACTTCGAGGAAGATGGCGAGAGGAACGTATCAACCAAGGTGACCTGTAGGAGTCACTCGCCCTTGGTGGTGGCGTACGGCATGGTCACATCCATGATTGTAGCTATACCCCTTGCTCTCGGTTGAACTTGGGGCGTCGTCCTGGCAGCCATTTTCAGGAGCCCTCCCCGAACCGAACGTCTCAATCTCCATCAGCAAGACACCGACGCCAGAGAAAAGGATTCTCGTCGATGGGAACGTCCCAGCTACGGGCGATGTCCCGAACACAGAGCAGATGAATCACCGGCACACCCCGATCGAGATATCGGCAAAACAATCCCTCTCGGGGCATGGAATCGAAAGGAGCCTTAGTGATTCCGCCGGGAAAGGCCGCAGATTCCTCCCCACTGCCAAAAGTCACATCCGCCCCGCCAATGCCGACAAAACACCGGACACCACTCTCTCCGGCTGCTTCTTCGTACAGCCTCAGACGATACTCAACGCTCTCCTTCAACCCCGGTTCCAGGATAAACCCCGCTCCCAGACGCCGAGCTTCCTCAAGAACCCGCTCCCGCCACTGGGGAAAGAGGGGGGCCTCATCCCGATCATTGCGACCTCCCAAGGAGAAACCCAAAAGCACGGGAGCCACCAAACCTCTTTTCGTAAGATCTCGAACGAGATCCACCACCGTAGCTCCTAACCGGTTGGCTCCGTACATGGATGAACCCAGGGAACAGATCAGCAGAGGGCGAAGCCCCACGGCCTCACAAGCCGACAAAACGGCAACGAGAAGGCCCGGAAAAGAGGCACTGGCCCCGACAGCCACGACATCACCCCGATCCAGTCCCAGGTTATGAAAAAGACGCACCATACCGGAAGCCATCAGAGGATGGGTAGATGTTCGTTTGTCCTTCAGGTGTCCCAAGGTCGTCGTCAGGGGGCTGAACTCCACACCGATAAGCCCCGTGCCATAGGGGTCAAGATCGGCAGAGACCACGATATCCCGCCGAAAACACCGATACAGCGCCTCGTTCAGACAATCCTCCATGATCTCCGCCGCACGCATCTCCTGCGACGATACTGCCAACACCTCGGTACTCCCGAGAAAGACCACGAAGCCCAGTGCGACCATACGGAAAAAGCCCCCCATAAGGGGGGCTCGTGATATCGTCACGAACTAACGCTTCAGCGGACCATAGCCGATGAAGTCGTTCCACTCCTGAGGATAGCCCGTTATCTTGAAGTTCTGGTATCCCAGAGCGTAGTTACCCAAGAGGTGATCGCCCAGCTTGAGCCACGTACGGTTCCAGTCAACAGCCCGGTCGTACGCAAAAGTGGAAACCAAATCCACAGCGGCAGCCTTCTTGCCGTGGTTCCAAAGCTCAGCAGCATCCTTCTGGACAGCGTACGTCTCGGAGAACTGAAGCTTCATCTTGGGATCCCGAAGAGCATAGATCTCCTTGATAGCCTCGCAGTAGCGAAGAGTAGCCATCTGCTGGACATAGGAGTTCACCCACCAGCCGGAATCACGACGGAAGTCCTCGTAGCGGGAACCAACCTCGTAGAATTTGGGAAGCTCCTTCATGACAGGCCACAGAGGCGTGAGGTAGGTGGTATCCGGTGCGCCATAGCCAAACCAGCTGATACCCTTGAAAGGGCCGCTGATCTTGGGGTTGACCTCGCCGATGTGAACGTAGCAGGTGCGATGCATGTTGATGGAGCGCTCCCAGGAGCCTTTACCCTTGTTGGCATATCGAAGAGGATTCCCCCAGGGACCAGCAGCCGGCCCCTTGGTCAGGTCGTAGGCCGTACCCTGATAGTAGTCGCCTTTGATCTTGAAGACATCCCACACAGAGAGCTTCTTATCGGGCTTGACGAAGAGAGGATAGTTGTATTCGCTGGGACCCTGCTTAAGAGAAGGAGCCACGAGCTCCTGAGCCCTCCAGACCCGCCGGGTGGCATACAGTTTATCGTTGGGAGCGTACACATCAGCAGGGCTGAACTTCGTGGCATCAACATCAAGGCGACGGATCCAGCCCTTTTTCACGCCGTAGGAGATGAGGTTAGGTGAGTGCATGACGTTCTCTTTGTCAGTGAGGTCGATGTCGCGCAGCCTGGCGCGGTTGGCCGAGACGAAAAACATATCGTCGGGCATACGGACGGCGCACCACAGATCTCGGCCGTAGAACTCGGCGATCCAGACCTCGTTGCCGTCGGTGATATCCATGGTCTCTCCGCTACCGGCCCAACCATATTCCTCCACCAGATCGCCCATGATGCGCACGGCCTCCCGAGCCGTAGCAGCCCGCTCCAGAGCGATATCCTGGGCCAGCCAGCAATCGATGATGCCGTCGCTGTCGGTCACAAGATCCTTTTTGATCTCGGCATCCTGAGTGCCAAAGGTGGACTCGCCCATGGCAAGGCCCATCTCGTTCATGAAGGAATAGCGGCTCTTAAAGTAGCGATAGGTATGCTTCACCTGAGAAGTTTCACCCATCACCTCTCCGGGCTTATATCCATGGTCGTTCATGATAAGCTCCCGAACGGATCCGGCGGGCCAGTCCTTCTCAGGGATAATCCAGAGCTTGAAGTTGGCACTCGTTGAGTCGTCGTTATGGGTGATAATCGAGGTTCCGTTCACCGTAGCTTTTTTCCCCACAGCAACGATGGTACACGCCGAAGCGGCCATGGCAAAAACAGCCACAAAACACAGTGTGACAACCAGAGATATCAGTTTTTTGTTCTTCATCGCTCACACTCCTTGTTCTTTGTTTGGTCCCACAATTTCCCGGGACACCGCTCGTTCTTCTGACGCGGGGCTGTTCTGCCGTCGCACCACTCCCCTCCTGAACTTCTTTTTCCTGCTACGATCAATTCCAGAAGATCTTGGTACTGTGAGCCTTCGACGGATCGTGAAGGTAGGCACCGATACCGTTAGCCATGACATCGTCAAACTCAGGCCAGCTCGCTTGAAGCTCCTTCTCTGGAAAGAAATCGTTCATCTGACGAACCAACTCGGCCACGGACGACAGATGCCGCCCGACCCGGTATTTCATGGGCGCACCAAATTCTATGTTATATTCGGGAACACAATACAGCAAACCATGCTCCGAAGCCGTCTGGAGGAACTCGTCCTTCCCCTCCATCATGAGAGACTCGTTGATCTTGCCAGCCACTCGGTCGATAAAGGGTTCCATCGTCTCCATCAACACAGCGAAGACACCATCATACCCCTCTTCGGGAAGGGCCGTATAGTCCCCCACCTCCCGGTGAGAGAGGCCTCGAAGACTCTTAGGGCTGGCCTCGCACTTCATGGGGAAGGTCGTTGCGCTCAGCTCCATAGCGGCCATCATGGCGATGTCCAAGGCTTTATCGTGAGCCACATATGTGCTGACCACGGGGTACATAAGGGACGCCTCGTGGGTATCGCAGTAGAGATCGGCCTTTTCCTTGCGGATAAGCTCCATGAGAGCGAAGGCCAACTGCTCGGTCAGGTTCCCATCAGGCCGTCCGGGATACGTTCGGTTCAAATTCCGGGCATCCGTATATGCAAGGTTCTGCTTGGATGGATAATGAACGTACGTGAAGGGGTCTGGCCACTGATCCAGAGGATCGCTGGCCCTGTCACCTATCCTGTAGGCCTTGGGACCGAAGGACGTCTGGACGTGAAGAAACTTGGGATAGGCATTCCCCAGCATCCCCACTCTGGAGGCGCTCATATTGGCATGAGGAATGACGAACACCCTGCCCTTAGTCACGGAGATGTTTTCCATAACCACATAGGCCGCCAACATAGTGGCAGGCTCGTAGGGATGAGTCCCTCCCAGAAAGATCAGCGTCCCCCCAGGGACCCCCGAGTCGTACAGATACACCGGAGTGTCCACGCCGGTGCCCTTGATACCCTCAAAATAATCGCTGAGCATGATCTTTTTTGTAAAAGCGTCTGAAACAACCACGGACTCCTTGTAGTTCTGGAGCTCCATAAATTCCCGACCGCCCAGAAAAGCCACCACGGCCACCAAAGCCAGAACAATCAGTTTTCGGGGAGTAATCCCGGTCTTCTTATCGGTCATCATGGCCTCTCCTACTTAATGTGAAGAACCCGAAGGACAAAGGGGATCAAGGTGTAAGCGTAGACGATATCGTAGATCAGCCCAGTCCTGGTCTTCCTGAAAAAGAGGTTTCTAAGGAGCAGAAACCCAAAAAAGGCCGCAATAACGTAGTATAGCTGGTGGATGATCTGGTTCAGAAATGGAATCACCGGCATCCCCTCCTCATCGAATCACAAGAAACTTGAAGAAATTAGCGTTCATCAACATGACAAGAGCCACCAATCCCATAAACAGAGCCGGCACGAAAACGCCTCTCAGGAAGGACATATAGCTGCCCTCATACCCCGAAACCTCAATAGCCACTCGGCCAGAGATACGGGACGGGGGCAGGCAGTCGCCCAGAGGAAACATGAGGCTCAGGGCCGCCGCCACCACCGTGACGTTAAACCCCACGGAATTAAACAGGAAGATAAGAGGAGTCCCCAGGATTATGGCACTACCGTAGCTCAGAGAGCCCTGAGCCATGGGAAGGACGAACAGAGCCGTCACGTAGATAAAGAAGGTCGGCAGGGTGACAAACGTAATGGCGATCAATCCACGAACACCCGTAGCCGTCATGATATTCACCAGCACACCAACACTGATAACAGTCGCCAGCAGGGGGAACACCTGCTCCAAGGTATCCAGTATAGTGCCATACCATTCCCGCAGGGAGCGACGCACCGGCGAACACAGAACCGCCACACCACCGGAGATAAGGAAGTTCAGAGGCAAACCAATAGTAGGCATGCTGAACGCCATATACTTGGAGAGCACCACGATGACCAGGAACGTCACCATAGGAGCCAGTATCCGAAACCAGTTCATCCCGGCAGGAGGCTCGGGAAGCTCGGACATAATCTTCTCCTTGGCCTGAGGCTCGCCACCTCTCAGAAGGTACACAACGGTAAAGATCGTTATCACCACAATGGGCACGACAAGAGGAACGGTGAATCCCACATAGGGCATATTGGCCTGAGCCGCCATAAGCATCGCCCAAAGATTGATCGGCGGCGCCACAGCCGACAGCATCGACGTCACGTAGATAAAGGCCGTAGTTCGAACGGAGGAGATCCCCATATACCGAAGGACCGTAGCGATCATGCCGCCGACGACGAACATGGACACACTACCGGCACCGGTCAGAGCGCCGGGGATAAGCATGATCACGGCCAGGATGGAGAAAAGAACCCACTTACGACTGTAGAATTGATCCACCATCTTTCGGACCAAAGCGTTCATGGCCCCAGTGGCGGAATAGACGTTGATGAACACCGATGCCGTGATGAAGATCAATCCAACGTCAAAGTAAGTGAACGTCCCTTCAACCAGAAGCCGTACAGGGAACCAGAGCCTTCCGGCAAGAGCACCGGCAATGGCAGTGATCACCATGGATATCTCCGGCGACTTGAGCTTCCAGCTGCACAGAGCAAAGACTACGGCCATCACCGCCAGAACCAAAGAGGTCTCGACGTACATAGACAAGAGCAAAGCCCTCCTTTTAAGAACTACTTAGAGTACATATCTTTGATGACAGGCATTAAATCTCTGGTATCATCAATGACGGTCAGGGGAGCGTTGTTCTTCTTTGCCAACTCGGTGAACCGACCATCGGTATTGCTGTCGGCCTTCACTATGAAAGCCTGAGCATACGGGGCGATGGCGTCGATTGATCTCTCGTCAGCACTGCCGGGCTTTCCCCTGCGGGCAGCTCCCTCAATGTGGGCAGCGATCACCTGGATACCCTCTTTCTTGCAGGTTTCCATTATAGCGTTCAGACGGGCAATCTCGTCGTCGATCGTGACGCCCGATGCGCCCAATCCCTTGGCGGAGGAGCCGATAACGACCAGAACCGTCTTATAGCCACCGGAGACGATCTCCTCGGGCGTAGGTTCGGCGTTGTATGTTATGTCCTTCACGGCCTTGGATCGACTCACCAGAAGCCGTCCCATCTTACCTCCCGGTCCCTGGCCAGCGTTGGTGATGAGCAAAGGCTCCTGCCCCTTCAAGGGCGCATCTCCTGTAACGGCAGCCAGAGCCGCGAGGGGAAGCAGGGACAGAACCATGACAAAAAGAGCCAAAGAGCACAACGTTTTTCGCATAACACACAACCTCCTCAAAATAGTGAACTGAAGCATTCCTCTTTAGGATATCCTGTAGACACCTTTTCGGTCAACGCCCTCGCCGTCGAGCGTCCAATTTGAACCGTTTTGTTCTCAATCGTTTTCGATATCGTGACAGAATCGGATCCGACCCAACCCATACAGAGCTGCTCCATACAGGAAAAGACCAAGAAGAGCCCCGCCGGTAGAGCGACGTCCCCCACCCCACATAACCGGTTTTCGATCGAAAGGGATCCCCTCACGGTCCGCCAGTTCCCGTAGGTTCAAAAGATGGATCACAGGATACCCCGACTTCAGGGCACGACCAATCACGCCGTCGCCACCTTCAGTCTCCCCTGGACGATGGATTCCCGGGGATAACGTCAGAATCGCCGGATCGTCGCCCATGTTAGCGCTGGAACCACCGATGGAGATAACCGCCTTAGGGTCGAGAGAGCGAATCCAGCTCATCTTCCAGCGGATGACCTCGCTTTTGGACCCACAGCGTCGAAGAGGAACGCCCACCTCCGAAGCTGTCCGTTCCATGACAGCCCAAGCCTCGGGAGAGAGCCCACCGCCGGTTTCTCCTTCCCCGCCCGGTGTGTACACCTGAGCTCGAACGTGGAGAAATCCCAGACGTCGAAGAGCCTGAGCCATCAAAGGCCAGGGGGCCTTGGGATCGTTGCAGCCCCAGGTGGACGACCCAAGGGAAACAAGCAAAGACACGTCCAGCCCTCGATACTCGGCTGCCATCAAGACGTTGAGAAGCATTCCAGGAAAGGACGCCGACGACAAAACGGCCACAGAATCGCCAGGAGAGAGCTCCAAGCGATCAAACCATCTCAGAGCCGCCAGAGCCCAAGATGGATGACATGCCGTTCGTTTGGACGGCAAACTGCCTAACGTCGTGGACAAAGGGCTCCATTCGAGCCCGATCAGCCCCAGATCCCAGGGATCGGATTCATGAGACGCCTGAGAGCCACGACGCAGACGCCATTCTCCCACCGCTCTCTCCGCATCACGAACGGTGGTCCAGAGGCGGGCCTCTTCCAAGCTCAGATTCGAACCAGACCAGATCCACAGCCCCCACAAAGTCGAGGCCAGGCAGAGAAGGCACGCACTTCGAAGGAGACGAATCCGCCGGGTTCGACGGCGATACCCCGTGAGATCCAGCGTCACAGAACGGCCTCCTTCAACGCCACGAAAAGGGAAAAAGCCATGGCGGTTGCCGCTGCCGTCGACACAGAGGCCGCAACCGTCACCAGCGGCCCCTGACGCTGAAAATCAGCGGCGACGAGACCGGGGACCGCCCACCCCAGCCACACCCCCATGGGATCGCCCAAACCGCCAATAATCAGACGAAACAGGACGGCCAGCCCCATCGAAACAGCCATCCGTTGACGGCCGTAGAGAACCGTCACCCGACTCAGCCCCTCCAGAACAAGCCAGATCGCCCCAGCGGCGGTGAACGTCCACACGATCTCCATGGGAACCGTGAGGGAGACGGCCAACACCCCCGGAGTGATGATGCCCCCGCAGGAAAGACCGGTCTGTCGATACAAGAGCATCCCGAGCCCAATACCCAGCAGAAGACGCCACAGAGAGCTTTCAATCACACGACATCATCTCCCAAAAGATTTAAAGACAAGAAAGTCTGAGAAGCAAGGGAAACCCATGCACGACGTTTCCACACCCAAACACCCGTCCACTTCGAGAGATCAGATCGGCCAAATCCCACTCAGACCGAAGAGGGCGATAGGACGGCGCCCCTACGACAAAGGGGCGATCCCCCACGACCAGCCTCTCCTTCCAGCGCTCGTCACCGATCCATGGAAGAAACTCTCGAAGCCGCTGAGGCCTGTCGCCCCTATGGTTGAACAAAACCGTAACGTCCTCCCGGGGCCAGGACAGAGACTCAAAAAGCTCCTGAGTCGTCATCACATCGTTGGCCGAAAAGCCAAAAGCCAACTGCCCGTCTCCCACCCTCAAAACCGAAAAATCAGCCACATCGGGCGGAAGAGAGCGTAAAGCAGGGAGAACCGAGACATCGTCAAGCCCAGACAGACGGCAGACCTCCAAAGCCAGACCAGCGTTGACGGCCAGATGGGACGCCATTCCCTCGACAGGCCGGGCAATCGTCAGATCACACTGCCTGTCCTGAAGAAACACCCGAAGCGGAAGGCACCGAGCGGCCTCCTCGGCCCAAACGACCGTTCCGCCAAAGGGGATCCCCCGGCACAGGGCATCGGCAGCACCGGAACGCCCCGGACCCCACACATCCTGATGATCAGGCCGAACGTTCGTCAAAACAGTCACAGTTGGCCTGAGCCATCGAGCGGCAAGGGGTTGCAGCTCCCCCGAGACGGCGCTGTTCTCCATCACCACCGCCTGAGCGTCTGAGGGAAGCTCGTCGAGCCACCATGCCATCTCCTGAACATGAGCCCGTCGACCGCGAAGAATCGGCCGCTCCCCGCCGGGCGTCAACGTCCTGGGGACGACCCCGGTTATTCGACCATACGCCCGAAAACCGCACGCGACGAGAGCCCGATGGATAAGACGGGTCACAGTGCTCTTACCCCTACTCCCCGTGACGAGAACCCGCAACGGAATCACGCCCTCCTCCCCTCCTTTCTCACACACTGTTATATGAGAAAACCCACCTACTGTCCAGCCATATCAAAAATCCTCTGGCAAGCCGATAAAAGGGCACCAATGCTATGATTAAATTACTAACTTTATCATGTTTAAGCAGCGAAAAGGACGAGTCTTTAGTGTGGTCAAAAAGAGCCTTCAGCTAAAATCTTTTATAGGCCTTGGGGATATACGTCAAATACCTCTTTGGCAAGCAGGAACACCACGAGATCCTTCTGGACTTTATCAACGACGCCGTCTTCGACGAAGACGACAGACGCTTCACCAAACTCATGCAGATAAATACCGAACTGACCCCGGAAGGACAGAACCAGAAACTCTGCCGTCTCGACAGGGTAGCTGAACTGGACAACGGAGTCACTGTCGACATAGAGATCCAGATCGTAAACGAACACGACTTCAACAAAAGACTCCCCTACTACTGGGCCATGAGTCACGGCAGCAAAACGTCTACGGCATAGCCAACGTGGAAGGCAGGGTGGAAGGCATCTTCACAGGCAAGAGAGAGGAAAACCTTGTAATAACGTACAATCTGCTGGATGATGGCATCCCTGACTCGGGTATCTGTACGTACACGGGGCTCTCGCCGGAAGATGTCGCTGAACTTCGAAAACAAAAGCCTCTCAATCATGAGAGCCCCTGATCAGTACACCCAACATCGAGAGAGAGCACCATGGCCGTAGTCACTTATAGAAAAACACTTCTCTGAGAGATCTTGACCAGTACGGCCAATACGGGACAACGGACATGACTCACAACATTCCCCAGGCCTTTTACAAAAAGCGAGGGCTCCGCACGATCATGCGGAGCCCTCGCTTTTAAGAGACAGGGCTTACGCCCTGCCTCTTTTCAAGCACTTTTAACTTAGAAATTGACCTGAGTACGGAACCGGATCAAGCTGTCGTCACCGACATTGTTATCGTAATCAATATCGTCATAGACAAGCTCGAAGGAGAGAGCAGGAGTGTAGTAGTACTTGGCACCCAAGCTCCAGTTCGTCACGTCATTGTTGTTGATCCCCTGATCCACACCAACATAGCGAAGAAGGGTCGACCATTTGTCGCTCCACTTCTGCTCGGCCTTGGCATAGAGAACAGAGATATCATCGACGCCATTACCCAAAGCAGGAGTGACACCCGGCCCAGTCGTCGGATAGTTATCGTAGGGATTGGAACCAGGGATAGCCTGATAGGTAGCGTCGAAGTTAGCGTACTCGAGCCACAGACTGGTAAACTTCAAGGCCTCCTGCTTCACGTCCAAGATAGCCTTAAAAGCACTGGGACTATCATCCCAAGCACCCACAGGTGCAACAACGTCCTGATCCTGCATGTAATAAGCACCCTTAAAGGCAATAGCAGGGGTGAAGTTAAGAGTAAAGTTAGCCCAATAGGTACTGATACCCTCAATGGTGCCGGCAGGGTACACAGCATTCGCGGTGTCATCAGCATCCTGAACGAAGGCGTTCAGCGCCATGCTGAACTTCTCGTTGAAGTTGAACTTGGCGCGCAGACCGTAGAACTGGGTATCATAAGTAGGCGTCCCCGGTAACGCGGAGATCCAAGGGAAGCTTCCGTAATCATTGCCGCCCTCGTCCCGAGCCAGATATACAGCCACCTCACCGAGCCCAAAGGACTTTGTGAACAGGAAACCCTGAGTGGTGACGTCCATCACGAAGGCATCGTTATCGGTATACAGACCGTCCTCATCCTCCCAATCAACGTTAAACAGACCAGCCCGCATGGAGATGTCCCAAGGAAGATCCACGTCGATGTAGTAGCGCTCGAACACGGCATTCCGACTACCCAGACGAGCAGTGAAGGTCACCTTGTCGTCGACTTTCTTCTGCATCCAGATACGGTAACGAGCCACGGTCCAGTCACTCTCGTCAATCCGGTTGTCGTAGTAGCGGACATCAAAACGGAAACTACCCCAGAACTTCCAGCCACCGATGTTCTCCTCGAGAACGGCGACACGGCTGTCAATCTTATCTACCTGAACACCCAGAGCATCAAGCTCGTCTTTGAACTCGACGACGAGGCGCTTAAGCATCTCGACATCCTGCTTGCTGGCCTTCTCCATGTCGACGACGGCGAGAGCACGAGCGACGACAGAGGCCATCTCGTAACGGGTCATGGGCTGGTTACCCTTGAAGGTACCATCGGGGAAGCCGGAGATCACACCACGGGCAGCAAGCTGACCGACGGCATCATAAGCCCAGCAGTTCATAGGAACGTCCATAAACGGATTTGCGGCAAAGGCGGGAGCGGCAAAGGCCACAAGAGCCACTACAGCCAAAAGTGCACAAAGCTTTTTCATAGTATATAACCCCCTAAGTTAGGTTGTATATACGCTCGTCCCTGCTGAGATCGAAACAACCCGGGGTCGAAAAGTTTCCACGTTTCCTTTTCGGTTCCTCGGCTGCTCCCCTCATGCTCGGGATCGATGCGCTTTCTCAAGCCGCTCCTTCCGTATTGGCTGGGGGTCGTACACCTCCTTTCCTGCCATCGGGATATCGTCACGACTATCGAAACATTATTACCGGGCACAAAGCCCTCAGAAGAGATTATAACACGCAAATTCCAGGACGCAAGTTTTTTCTAGATGGATCGCAGTAAACGGCAAACGGCATACGTCTTTACGTTCTTACAGCGGGGAAAACCCCTTTCTCTCAAAGCTGATTCTCCCCGCTGGAGGCCCGTATACGTGCAGATAAAGCAAGGCCGGAAGGACTTCTTACTTATGGGGCACCCCTAAAAACCTACATCCGGGTCTCCCAGCCTTAGATCCTTCCGCCAGAGCCCTCTCTCGCCTAAACGTATTTTTTGAACTGCCGTCGTGAAGTATCGACTGGAGCGAGGCGGACGTCGTCCAAAGCTGAGAGGGCACAGGAGGTCCCCCTACGCCTATCGCGCACCGTCACCTCGATCATAGCATCTCAACCCTGAGAGCTTTTTCGTGCTCGAAGGTGAGCGATGTCATCTGGGGAGAGGTTCGTTATGTCACAGACCTCCGCCTCCGACATACCACGACCCAATAGATTCCACGCTATCGAAAGCGCTCGTTTTCTGTCGCCTTCCTCAAGGCCCTCTGCTCTACCTTCTGCTCGACCTTCTACTCTACCTTCTGCCCGGCCCTCTACTCTACCCTCTACTCTACCCTCTCCCCTAGCCTCTTCAATCCGCTCTTCGTAGTCCGATTCGTTCATCAAGGACTCTATGAGCACTTTTTGTTCTGGAACGTAGTTGAGCATCTGGTCTCTGTCTGCCCAGAAATTCCTCTCAAAAAGCAACGCCTGAGCGATCTCTTTGTCTACTTCCGCTATCTCTCTCATCTTTTCTCCCTCCACATTGCTCAGGTAGGTGAGCCAACGCTGAAGCCCCGTCTGCCTCGGCAGAGGGTCTTCTTTCTGGAATTTGTCCAGCTCAAGGTAGATGATCTGCATGTCGTCACACAGGGGCTTACCGCTTTTCAGGTTGGCGATCCCGTAGACGTTTCGGTACGGTTTCTCTTCCCTCAGCAAGGTAAAGGCCAAAACACAGATGACGATCGTCTTCGTGATTTTCGAGTATGGAACACCGCTCTCAAGCTTGCTCGAATGACGCATCGCCCAATAAAACGGAGCCCTTTTTTTGAAGTCTCGCCTGTTCAGAAGCTGTACCTCTATGTCCACTGTCACTCCGTCGTCGAGCTCGACAGAAAGGTCGAGTTGAGAGAGCTTCAGATGCTGTACGGCCGGAGGCATTTCCGTGTTGGTCTTGATGAGTTTGGTGAAGTGCCGCTCTCCCTCGGGAAAGACGATGTCATTGATGAAGTCCAGAAGTATAGCGCAGTGTTCCTTCCTGCCAAAAAGAGATTTAAAGAACCGGTCGTGTATTCGGTTGATCCGATTCTCTCCCACGTCTATAAAAAACTGCGGACGAGCCTTCGCATCGCTCATAACGACACCACCGCCTCCTTACTGGGAAGATGTACTATCTTGATTATAACATCGTTGATAACCGTGATCGATGACGCGGAGTGAGCTTTAGTGCTGCCTCGTACCACGTGAAAAGAAGATCGACAAAGAAAGAGGAGTATACATCTCCAAGCTCTCGCCAAAGTCTCTCCACACTGTTCGCTCATCCACTATTTTTTAGCCTCTTCGTCCTTGCTCAGTTTCGGTACCGCAAGGAGGCTGGTCAGCCCCAAGTAGTCGTGTCGCCCCAACTGAGTGTGTTCGTAATATTTGGAGAACTTAAGAAACCGCATGTACCCCACGTTTACCGCATGGATAAAGCCCCAGAACCCGTAAAGAAAATACCGATCAAGAAGAAAAACCTTTATAAAATTACCCAACATACAACCGACCATCCGCCAGGGGCTATACTTTTTTCCTTCAAGGAGAGCCCTTCTGACCTGGTCGTCGGTCGCTTTGTTCCGTTTGTCCACGGTGCGCCGTTGACTCAAAAAAGAATAGTGGTGGACAAAGGAGTCCAGAAGCCGTATCGATGGATTTTCCACGATAAAGTCCACATCGTCATAGCCAAAGCGTCCCCCCATACACATTTTTTTTCTATCGTATAGCCGAACAAGCTGATAGTGCCTGGCCCAACGCTTTGGTCTGGAGACCCCAGGAAAGACATCCCCTATGCGAAGTTTATAGCCATCACAGTCAGGCCCCTGTTCCTTGATGAGTCGGATTTCCTCCCGAAGGTCGTCAGAGAGCACTTCGTCGGCGGCCAGGAGCAAGACCCAGTCGTGTGAACAGCACCGTTCGGCATACGCCACTTGATGGCCGATGGATACCCAGTCGTTGTGGATGAAGCGGGCTCCGTACGACTCAGCGATTTTTTGGGTTTTGTCTCTGCTTCCCGAGTCGACGACGACGATTTCATTCGCCAAAGGGGCGGCCGCCTGTAACATAGCAGGAAGACGGCGCTCCTCGTCTTGGGTAATTGTGTACAAAGAGAGCTTCACGAACGCCCCCCGAGGTAAGACTTGAGCCAATCGAGAGTGGCTGCTAACCCCGTATCGAAATCGACACCAAAGGTAAAGCCAAGTTCTCGAAGTTTGCGATTTGAAACATTGAATTCCTTGATATCGCCGGGGGTCCAGTCTTCGTATCGTATCTCCAGATCGGGTTTTCCAAAATAGCTCTTCACTTTTTCAGCCAGTTCGCCGACGGTCACTGAAATACCGGAGGCACAGTTATATATCTGTCCCCTCGTCTCCGGTCTGTCGGCTACCAAGAGGTTGATGTCGACCAGGTCCTGAACGTAGGTGAAGGAGCGTTGTTGTGTCCCATCGCCGAAAATCACGATGGGATTCCCCTCAATAGCCTTTCGGCCAAAGATAGAGACGACGCCCCCCACGTCCGAGTTTTCCTGTCTGGGACCATACACATGAAAGTATCGGAGTACCGTGACGTCCATATCGTACAGGTGAGCAAACGCCAGGGCGTACTTCTCTCCCGCCAGCTTGCTGACGCCGTAATACGATGTGGGGTTCAGAGGATGTCTCTCGTCCTGGGGAACATATTGGGCTTCGCCGTACACCGACCCGGTAGACGCATGGACGACTTTTTTCACACCGTAATCCCTGGCAATTTCCAAGACATTGAAGGTTCCCTTGCCGTTGATCTCAAGGTCTCGTCTCGGATCGTTGAGACAGATAGTCTTTTTCGAGGCTGCCTCGTGAAAGACGATATCCACCCCGTCAAACAGGCTCTTCAGAGATTCGTAGTCGGTGACGTCGCATCGAACTTCTCTGAACCCAGGATATTTATGAAGGTGAGCAAGGTTTTCCTCCTTGCCGGCAAAGTAGTTATCTACGCTGACGACATCAAGCCCCAGGGACAAGAGCCGCTCCACGATATGACTGCCGATAAAACCGGCTCCCCCTGTGACCAACGCCTTGCGGTATCCGTTTAACATCTCTCACCAACTCCGTTTCTCCGATCTTGACTCATCATATCAATTATCGCTCAGGCACCCCAATGATACCGTAGAAGCGATACGTTGTGTAAATGTGTAAAGGGCACAGCGTATTCCCAAGCCGAGAGAGAATATCTTTTCTTCCTGTTCTAAGGTAAGATTGTGAGGTTGATGATAGGGAGCATTGTCTCTGTCGGGGTCTTTTTTAATTTCGTAGACGATAGGGCGTGATTTTTCATGATTTCGGTCGTGATAGTGACGAAAAACAGACACGAGGCATTGAGAGAGATCTCTCTGCCCTCCCTGCTTGCCCAGGACTATACAAATTTTGAGGTTATCATATGGGATGCCAGCGACGACGACTTATCTGCCTTGGTCGTTTATTCTTTTGTCAAAAAATTTAACGCCAGGAGCATACCCCTCTCTTTCTTTAAAGCCCCACGAGTCGGAAGTGCCTCTCAGAGAAACGACGGGCTCAAGAAAGCCAAAGGGGATCTGATATTCTTCATCGACGACGATTCCGAGGTCTCCACGGACGGGCTCAGCGCTGTTGCGGAATGTTTTGAGAAAAACCCCAAATGCGTGGGCGCAAGTCCGATGCTTCGGGATATTCCCCTTGGGTTTGAAGCTCAGGCATCACGTCGGGGTTGGAAAGAAACGTTTTATTCCCTGGTGGGCTACAGAAAAAAGAGGACGGTCTCTCTCTCCGGCTCCGCCAAGGGGATGTCCGCCCCCCCTGGCGAGGCTCAGTGGCTTAGTGGTTGCTCAATGGCCTTTCGAAGGGAGGTCTTTGACGACATGGACTTCAACGAGAAGCTCGAGACCTTCGCTCCCTACGCTATGTGTGAGGATATAGAGTTTTCCTACAGGGTTTTTAAGAGGTTCAAAACCCCCTTGCTCGTTTCGAAGAGAGGCGGGGTCATCCACCGGTCCAATCGGAAAGAGCGCATCTATGGCACCTGGCAAAAGGCAGCCACCTTTTATTACAACAGATATCTTCTCATGAAAGTCACGTCTGAAGATCACCCTTTTCTGGGAAGGCTCCTTTTCTTCTGGACGTTTTTAAGGCTGACCAAAAAGAACCTAAAAAACTGCGGGGGGCAGTCGACCTGGAAGGGGTTTAGAATGGCACTGAGAGAAATTGCCCGCGATGCTGGGAGGGGCAACCACTCCTAAAACATTTCGCGTGGTCACACCTCTTGTAGACGAAGGAGCGCCCCTCATGATGCCACTAGATCCTGAGCCATTTTTCGGGCACGATGTGGTCAGAACTCATACGCTGAAACCATTTCAGCGGAGCGATTGTTCTTCCTGAGGTATCGCGACCAAGCCAGGCTCCCCACCAGCTAAAGGAGCTATTCGCTACGATGTGATGACGACACAGAGACATCAAGACAAGTTCCTCACAGTCTCGAAGGTCGTGACCGGAGACGTGAACAACGTCCCCAAGAAGACACAGGTTATCCTTGACCCATTGAGAGTCATCGGTAAAAACATAAAAAACGAGGGTTCTATTGTTCGCCAACAGTGTCTCTGCCGCCTTTTGATAATACTCAACGGGCATCACACCATGAACTCTATTGGCGGAGCTGTCGCTCACGTAGTCACCCCTACGAACGTGGACGCTCACAGAAAAGTCCGTATTCCTTAAAAGACTTTCTTTCCATTCTAAAAAAAAAAGAGCTTTCATCTTTTAGCGTAAAATCTCTTTTGATCCTGTCCGCATGATGAACAAAGTACCCTTCAGACTGCCAATACCCCCCCACAAAGACGTCCTTTTCTGGACGTATTTTAAAATCACAGGCAGGGACAAAATAGGCAGGAAAGGGCTCAAGGAGAATATCAGAAAAACAGCAATCAAAAGCCTTGATGTTTCGCTTGTTCATTTTCTGCGCCAGCTTCATCTTCAACCTTGGGAGAAACGGACTCCTCCCACAAAAAGAGGCATCCTCGGAAAGATGAAAGGCATTTACCGCCAGAGGTCTTCCTCCTCGTTCGAATCCCGATATGTCCAGTTTGAGATCGGTGCCGATATCCAGGGCTAACGCTCGACCAAAAGCGTATTGAAACATCTGGTTGCCCAGCCCACCACAACATTGAACGATAACAGACATGTAAACCTCCCACCTCTGGGCTCTTCAGTCCATTTTCCCTTCGCCCATGAGGCCCCCTGTTACTACATCAGCAAAGTACTCCGCTCTAAATCGATCAGCAGAATCACTTTCAAGAAAATCCATGATATGGGACATATAGGCATTGTACTCCTCTCCAGTAAAATGCGTAAGGCGCTGAACTAAAGACTCCATCGATTGAAAATCGCGCCGATTTATAAAACACGCCTCGGGAATATATTTTGATACGCCACCCCACCCCCAATAGATGGGGATCACTCCAGCAGCAAAACAATCCAATATTTTTTCAGTGATGTATCCCGGAATATCCCTGGCGTTCTCATAACAAAAACAAAATTTATACTTGGACAGAGCCTGTATTTTGGAGTTGATAGCGCCCCTGTACACAGGAGAAACGTCGACTGGCAACGGAAACTCACCCCTAAGATAACGCGGTATGTTTCTTATATGTTTTTTCAGTCGAACCATTGCGCCATAATCCCATCCCCACCCATACAGGTCGAAGTTCTCAGGGCTATTTTTTATGAACCAATCTATGGTATGGAGCCTCTCCGTGTAGAGTTCGAGGGGATGCTTTTTTCTCTTATCTGAAACAACCATCACAAAGTCTTTCTTACGAGACGTAAACGGCTGAGTCTGTACAGAATACGGCAATGAATGCGGCCAAAAAAAGTGTACAAATTTCTCCCTGGGGTGCAGTTGAATATCCTCGTCCCATGTCAAGATCACGTCAAATTTTGAATAAGTGACGGGAGACCAATTTTCCGGCATCACGACCTCGGACTCAAAAACCATCAAAAATTTTTTTGCACTCGGATCCCTTTTATGTACCTTGCGATAGACGGCCCCATCATAATTCATAAAAAGATACCCATAGGGTTTCGTGCTCTCTCGTATATTTTTGTAATAGACAGGGCTGATGCCGCATGAAGAGATCCTCTCCAGCAAAAATTTCCACGGTCCCAGAGAGTTATCTGGATCAACTTTAGAATATAGAAGCCTCTTATCGCACAGATCTTCAGAGCCGACAAGCCCGAGCACCTTCCCCATAATAAAGCCACACCCTAACTTATCAGAATATTTTTAATTAAACTATTCATAAAAGCATCACCGCTAAATAAGGCCGACTTTTGGCTAGCCAGAAAAGAAACAGCTGCATCAAGGTACTCTTTATGGCGCGTCTCATCCATCGAGGAAATAAAGCTGTACAGATCCCCGACAGAGTCAAAGCGACTGGCGTCTATAAAGGTCTCCTCGGGAATCAGAGACGATACCTCGTCCCAACCCCAATATATTGGGACGATACCACCGGAGAAAGAGTCAAATATTTTTTCAGTGATATAACCGGGGACATCCTTCATGTTTTCGTAGCAAAAATTGAATTTATACTCACAAAGAGCCTCCTCTTTGGAGGAGAGTAACCCTTTATAAATCGAATAGTCCTTGATTCTGACTGGATATTGATCCCTGATCCTCCTGATTCTATTTTTAAAGAGCTCTTTTACCTTCTTCCGTACACTCAAATTCCATCCAGTACCATAAAGGTCGAGATCGGCAGAACGGTTGGCCTCAAACCAATCCAAGACCCTCCTCCTCTCTGAGTAGAGCTCCTTCCTGGACTTATTTTTCTTATTCCCGGCAACCATAATACACATTTTCTTGTCTTGAAAAGAGAGTCCTGAAGGCCTCGGCAAAGTGAGTTTGTTCGGCCAATAGTATCGTACGAACCTGTCTCCCTTAAGCTCTGGGTTCCAGGTAAAAATTTTTTCAAAAAAGCTGTAGTTCGATTCTTTCCCATTATCAGGGACAATTTGAGGGCATTCTGTCAAAACCAGATATTTCTGATGGGGACCGTTCAGGATCTCCTTAAAGCAGGGCCTCTTTTTATCTGGCATGTCGAAGAAGAGTATCTTTTGAAAGCCCAACAGAGAATCCGTTTCAGGATCAGGAGCGGATAAAGACCATCCATGTCTTGCCATTCTCTCTTTAAGTTCACAAAAATAAAAACCCCAGCTATTGCCTAAAGGAAAGTTTTTCATCCAGTCATAGTCAAATATTTTTTCATTGCCATAATACACGTTTCCATATGCAAAAAGAGCAATCTTTTTCATTGTACGTTGTCCCCATGTACGTCTATACGCACAATATCGTCCTCCCCAAGGTATGCGCCGTTTTGGACCTCTATGACCTCCAGGGGGATCCGGCCAGGGTTGCTCAGTCTGTGGAGTTGTTTTTTTTCTATGAACGTGCTTTCCCCTTCGCGGAGATAGAGGGTTTCTTCCCCTCGCGTGACCTGGGCAATTCCCCGAACGACGACCCAATGCTCCGTCCTGTGATAGTGATACTGGAGACTCAGGGATTTTCCCGGAAAGACGGTCAACCTTTTGACCTTGACCCCATCTCCCTCGTGGAGTATGCGATATTCTCCCCACCTTCGAGCGGCTTCCGGGGTCTGCCACAGTTCCCGACGCTCATCCTTTTTCAGTCTAGCGACGATTTCCCGAACATCCTGAGATCGTCCTCTGGGCGATATGTACAGGGCATCGGCTGTGTCCACCACCGAGAGGTCGTGGGTCCCCACAAGGGTCACCAGTCTCCGATCACCACGTACAAGACATCCCGAGCTGTCCTGAAGGAGGACGTCTCCCATGACAGCGTTGCCCTCGGCGTCCTTGGGGCTCCGATCATACACGGCGTCCCAGCTCCCCAGATCCGACCATCCAGCGTCCAATGGCACCACGGCCACGTTAGTCGCTTTCTCCATGACGCCATAGTCCAGAGACAGAGAGGGAAAATCACGGAAGGCATCTGAAACGGCCTTGCTTCCTCCCTCCATAGCAGCGAAGATGGAGGGCAGAAATTCTCTGAAGGCCTCTATCATGTCACCCAAACGGAAGAGGAAGATCCCAGCGTTCCACAGATAGGTTCCCTGTCTCAGGTACACCTCTGCCGTCTTCCGGTCCGGCTTTTCGACAAACCGTCGTACATCTCGCCAACCGTCGTGCTCATCGCCGCTTTGGATATAGCCGTATCCGGTCTCGGGGCTATCGGGAACCACACCGAAGGTGACCAGTTTCCCTCGATGCAGAGCTTTAAGACCAATCTGAACGGCTCTGTAAAAAGCGGCCTCGTCATCCATGACGTGGTCGCTGGGGCAAAGCACTATCGGGGTGTGATCGTCAGCGCCCTTTTCAACCAGACGAGCCAGTCCAAGGGCAACGGCAGGAGCTGTATTTCGCCCCACCGGTTCGACAATCAGGATGTCTCCAATTAAACCGACTTCGCTGGCCTGGTAGTTAATCTGGCTATCCCACCGCTCTCCACTGACCACGATGATTTGGTCTCCGCAGAGGGGAAAAAGCCGCCTTACAGTAATCTGGAACAAGGTGAGTTCTCCAGTAAGCCGCAAAAACTGCTTCGGCACCTCATCCCGGGAGAGAGGCCAGAGCCGGGTTCCTCCTCCTCCGGCAAGAACGAGCCCCTGAAGTGACGTCACGCCTGGCCTCCCAGACAGCCTTCCA
Organism: Dethiosulfovibrio peptidovorans; assembly: GCA_002748665.1. Taxonomy (NCBI): domain Bacteria; kingdom Thermotogati; phylum Synergistota; class Synergistia; order Synergistales; family Dethiosulfovibrionaceae; genus Dethiosulfovibrio; species Dethiosulfovibrio peptidovorans. The sequence continues at coordinate 59,869 of PDTB01000016.1, forward strand.
GAAAGGTCAGCTCTTCGTCGTCATAGTCTGGATGGTTGCCGCAGTAGAGGCCGCAATCGTGGATAAAGTCGGCCTCCGGGAGGTCCCGAAGGACCGAGGCATATCGACGATAGAAGGGCTGTCTTTGGATGTTCCCGGCAATAAGAGGACGAATTTCGACACCGGCGGCAGACAGCTTATCGGCGTAGGTCCGTCGAAGATCGGGAGTTCGACAGAGGATGGGGACAGCGAAATTGGAGATCCGGCTCAGATGATCTCGCCTCACCGTCAGGAGGTCGGAGTTTTGGGCCATGGCCTCCTCCATTCGAAGATACGCCCGTTCTCTCCGAACAATGGACAACGGCAGGTAGGAGAGTTGACGACGCCCTAAAAAACCTGTGATCTCCGTTGGACGAAGATTATACCCCAGGTCGTAGAAGGTGTATTTAGCGTCCAACTCGGAGTCGACGCCGTATTGCCCTCGGAGGGTTTGTTTTTCGTCGTCCGTGAGGTTCCGATCCCAGCCGTTGGCTCGGACGAGTTTGAGCATGGCAGCCAGGTCGGGATCGTCGGTGCAGACCATTCCCCCCTCCACCGTGGACATGTGATGGGAGACAAAGAAGGAAAAAGAGCTTCCCAGCCCGAAATTGCCCAGTTTGGTGCCTTTCAGCTCCGATCCCAGGGATTCACAGTTATCCTCGAGGAGGAGAAGCCTCCTGTCCTCGCAGATGTCCCGGATCCGATCCAGATCACCGGCAAAACCCAGAGCGTTAGTTATGAAGAGAGCCTTCAGATCCAGTTTGTCCATACATCTCTCAACATCCCGAGAGTCCACGTTCAGGGTATCCCTGGAGCAGTCAAGAGCCACAGGCACCATGCCAAGCTGAACGATGGGCATGATGTTGGTGGACCAGGTGACAGCCGAGAAGCCGATCCGATCCCCATTTTTCAGCTTCCTCTCGTTTTTCAGGGCCTGGAGAAGAGCCAGGTTGGCACTCCCACCACTGTTGAAGAGAACAGCGTGGCTCCGCCCCTGGTACCGGGCAAAATCGCTCTCGAAGGCTCGACATTGGGTTCCCATACTGAAGATGTCGGCCTGTTCCACAAAGCGGGCCAGAGCGTTTTTCGTCTCTTGTTCGTGCAAAAAGGTGTTTTTCACCAAGGGGATTCGATACACCTATTGTCTCTCCTCTCTCTGACAGTACAGGCTCACCATCTCGACAACACCCCGAGCCAGGTCATATTTGGGACTGAAGCCGAGTTTCCGCAAGATGGAGACGTCCAAACATTTTCTGGGCATGCCGTCGGGCATGGAGGAATCCCAGAGGATATCCCCATGATACCCTGCCGCCTTTCGGACGGTCTCCGCCAGCTGGGCAATGGTGACGTCCTCTCCACTGCCCACGTTCACGATACCCGGTCCCTCCCACCGGTCCATGAGAAGCATGACCGCCTCTGCCATGTCGTCCACATGGAGAAATTCCCGTCGAGCTTGTCCTGTTCCCCACAGGGTTACGGTCGGGGCGCCTTTTTTCTTTGCCTCGACGAAGCGTCTGACCAGGGCGGCGATGACGTGCGCGTTTTCCGGGTCAAAGCTATCCCCCGGACCATACAGATTACAGGGCATAACACATAGCCCACTGATTCCATACTGTTGTACAAGATATTGAACCAATCGGAGACCAGCGATCTTCGCCAGTGCGTAGCCTTCGTTGGTGGGCTCCAGAGATCCCGTAAGTAAAAAATCCTCTTTCATCGGCTGAGGGCATTCTCTGGGGTATATGCATGAACTCCCCAAGAAGACCAGTTTTTTCACGCCGTTTTTGGCCGCTCCGTTGATGACGTTGTTCTGGATTTGGAGGTTTTCATATAAAAACCCATACGGATCGGCAACGTTGGCCCCAATGCCTCCCACTCTGGCCGCTGCAAGGACAACCACCTCGGGCCGGTTTTCGATAAAAAAATTTTCCGTCGCTTTCTGATCCAGCAAATCCAGTTCACGACGGGTTCTCGTCAGTATATCCCTGATTCCCCGATCTTTCAGGGCACGAACGATGGCACTTCCTGCCATACCCCTGTGACCGGCTACGTAGATTTTTTTCATGAGTTGGATCACTTCCAAAATTTTGGTTCAGCATCGGGATCTTTATTGCTCTGTATTTTAGGATGAGGATCGATGGACCTCAGGCTTTTTTTAAGAACCTGATAAAAACGAGCTCCATCAATTACAGGAGGGAAAAGACGACTTGGATTTTGAGGTTGTTCCAGATGAAAAATAACCCGTATTTTTTTAGCGCCTAAACACTTCTTTGCCATCTTTTTTTCCTCGAAATTATTCGCATTCAAAGAGGCAGGAAGAAGGGCCGACAGGGTTCCCAGAACCTTATTTATGATGACATCCTGAATTGGCACATCGTCTTTCCTGCGATGAAATCGGTAGTCCTTGACCTCGATCAAATAGAGCGTTCTGCCCGGACTCAACGCGATCAGATCCAGAGCTTTGATACCATTCTTCATCTTTGAAAAATGTTTCCTGTAAAATTTCCAGTCGTCGAATTTTGAGACCTTCCAGTCATCAGGAAATTCAAAGCTCAGAGAGTCCACCTGATATCGTGTCATGACTCTTCCTGCCAATCCTCTGAAAGATAACGATTCGACTGGTCAACATTCTCATCAAGGGAGACCAGATGTTCTATATCGTCGATTGAATCTCCCTGTTCTACAACCACACCACTCTCTTCTCCGTGCAAGCCTATAAACCTGACAGGGAGTTTTTTATAAGCATTTTTTTGCAACGCCAATTCTCTGAGCAGAAAAAGGTCGTGAGTTGCCATGAAAACCTGCACACCATACTTACATAGATTCAGGGTTGTCTTAACGATCAACTTTACCAACCTGGGATTGAGGTTCGCTTCCGGCTCGTCCCAAAAAAGGCAGCTATTTTTCCTGAGGCCACCGGATGCCACCAGATGAGCGACCATTGCAAGTTTTCTGTGCCCTTCCGCAACAAGATGGATCTCCATCTTGCCGTCTTTTTTTTGAATGTAGAAGCGTCCGTCCGAAACGATGAGTTTTCCCGACATCCCTTTCTCCAGGGGATCCAGAATTCCCCGCATGAACGCATTCCTGGGACCCTTCATGAGAGGAGTACCCAACAACAGACACGTATCCCTCCAGGTCTCTTCAAATTCCAGGTAATGCCTTTCGTACGTTGACACGAAATTGGGGTACAGGGACATCAGTTCTCTTGTAGGGAAAAAGAGTGGCTCCGTATCGCTCCACGATAAAGGAGCCTTCTCGACCGAGACTTCTGTTTTACTGTTTGATGCAAAGCCACACGAGAGATCGCAAGAAGAATTCGTGAACCGAAGCGAGATATCGCATCTGGCTCTGCCCTGACGACGTCGGGTCAACCTTCCCAAATTTTCGGGTCGAAAAACACCCACCAATTTTTCAGCAATAGCCATCTGGAGGTATTTTTTAGACGGGGCTTCTCCCTTGAACTTACGTCTTCCCTCGGCCAGTACAGCCGAAAGGCTATAAGCGACCTTAAGAAGGTGGCTTTTACCAGTCCCGTTCATACCAACGACAACGTTCAATTTAGGGGAAAAATCAATCTGTGCTTCGGAGAAAACGGTGAGATTTTTTATGGTAAGTCCTTTAAGCACAACAACTCCCTCCTTCAGGCTACATCATGTGAGCTCTTCTATAGCAGGACAGATCGTATAGCCGGCATCTCGACAGAGTATGTCTTTCTGAAAGAGGTCCAGATCATGAGAGACCATTTCCGCCACGAGGTCCTCGAAGGAAACTTTTCTCTTCCAGCCCAATTTTTCTCTGGCTTTGCTTGGATCCCCCAGAAGGAGCTCGACCTCGGTAGGCCGAAAGTACCGGGGATCGACCTCGACCAAGGTCTCCCCTGTCTCGGAGTTCAGTCCTTTTTCGTCGACACCGGTACCACTCCAGGTCAGGTGTATTCCGGTCTTTTCGAAGGCAAGGTTCACAAATTCCCGAACTGAGTGAGTTTCCCCCGTGGCGATGACGAAGTCATCCGGTTCATCCTGTTGCAGCATAAACCACATAGCCTCGACGTAGTCTCGGGCATGTCCCCAGTCCCGCTTAGCATCCAGGTTACCCAGGTACAGTTTACTCTGAAGTCCAAGGGATATCCGGGCTGCCGCTCGAGTGATTTTTCTGGTGACGAAAGTCTCTCCCCGAAGGGGCGATTCATGGTTAAAGAGGATACCGTTGCAACCGTAGATACCGTAAGCCTCCCGATAGTTGACGGTGATCCAGTAGCCGTAGAGTTTGGCAGCTGCATAAGGACTTCTGGGGTAAAAGGGAGTTGACTCTCTTTGAGGAACCTCCTGGACTTTGCCATAGAGCTCACTCGTGGAGGCCTGATAGAAACGGGTGGAGTCCTCCAACCCGAGGATACGAATGCCTTCCAGGAGACGCAGGACACCCAAGCCGTCTCCGTTGGCCGTGTATTCCGGGGTCTCAAAGGAGACTTTCACGTGGCTCTGGGCCGCCAGGTTGTAGATTTCGTCAGGTTTGATCTCCTGAAGAAGCCGAACGATGTTGGACGAGTCGGTGAGATCACCGTAGTGAAGGACCAACCCTCGCCCCTCCTCGTGGGGATCTCGAAAAAGGTTGTCAATCCGTCCCGTGTTGAAGAGGGAGGAGCGTCTTTTCATCCCGTGAACTTCGTACCCCTTATCCAACAAGAATTTGGACAGGTACGCTCCGTCCTGACCGGTGATACCGGTAATGAGAGCTTTTTTCATCGTACAGAACCGCCTTTCCGTAGCGAGCAGACATTCTCGTAGAAATTCTGGACTCGATGGGCCATTTGAGAGATAGACGGGAGCACGTCACTTCGAGGTTCAAAAAAACACCCCGACGGTTTCTCCATATGGTCAAGAATAGCACGACGCCAAGCGCCTGCAGTCGGAGCGATCAACTCCTTGTCAGGATAAATCTCCCGAAAGGCCGGGATATCAGCGGCCAAAACAGGGGTTCCCACGGCCAGGGCAGTGAGGAGGACCAACCCTGCCCCCTCGCTCCTGGACGGCAGAAGACAGCAGTCGCATTGGGCCAGTTTTTCCGGCACGTCGTCGCAGTAGCCCGAGAAGGACACCCGTTTCTCCTGTCCTGAAGCAGTCACCAAAGACCGAAGTTCACCCTCCAAAGGCCCCTCTCCCACAATCTCCAAGGTCCACCGAGGATCCCTGGCCAAGTTTCGACAGAAGAGGGAGACCAAAAAATCCACTCCCTTGACCTTGGTCAGGCGACCAACGTACAGAAAACGAACCGGGCCATCTCCACTCCGAGGGGACCAGCGCACCCCAGGAATGGGGGTGCCATGGGGGATTACCTGAACCGTCGGAGGCAGCCAATCCGTGAGGTACTCCATCACAGTTCGAGAAACGCATACGGCCCCATGAGCCCGTTTGTAGGGGATGAGCCCTCGGTTGAGCGAGTACATGGCATGGGCCGTGACCACGAAAGGAACACCCGAAAGGGACGATGCCCACCAGGCCACCCATGCCGGCACCCTCGAGTGAGCATGGAGCACCTGCCATCCCTGAGAGCGAGCCTTCCATGCCAACCTTAAGGCGCAGATTCCACCGGTAAGGGGGTCTTTCCTGTGGACGGGAAGACAGACGTGCTCTACTCTGGAGGGGAGTTCGGAGACCATTCGGCCACCATGGGATATCACGGTGACGTCATGCCCTGCTCTGATCTGTTCCGAGGTCAGATCCACCACGTGACGTTCCACGCCCCCCACGTTCAACCCGGGAAGAAGATGAGCGATCCTCACCGCCAGTTCTCCAGGATCCACCGAGCTGCCCGACGGGCTTCGTTGAACTGAGGCGGCTCGGCGACAAAAGACTGAAGAAAAGAGCGCCAAGCTGCCACGTCAGAGGGCATCTCGGCGATAAGCCCCCTTTCGATAAACTGATCGATCATGCGGTCAAACCGAGGCGCCCCCCAAAGAGACCTCTCGGACAAAAGCCGCCACCCTACCAGGCGTTCCGTAAGCCCCTGGAGGATTCGCCGCCACCCTTTTTTTCGTCCCACTCGCAAAAGATACACATTGGTGCCGGCAGTGGCCGCCTCGGATATCATGGAGACCGAGTCCTCGGTACAAAAGATCTTCTGACAAGCTCCCAAGATACCAGGGACCGGGTTGTCGTCGCTCTGAGATGCTAAAAGAAGCATGGCCACCCGGTCGTTGCCCTGACAGAGAGCCTTCAGTCGGGCCTCGGTTGCGGGAGAGGTTCGGCGAGATGTCGTGATGTACAGAGAGACTTCCCGATCCTCGGCGATACGGAGCAACTCACCCACGATCCTATCGGTCCAGAGAGGGGACAGACGGTAGTTCTGGTCGTCTCCTCCCACGAGTACTCCCCACCGAACGTCATCTCCCGGGTAGTCGTTCAGCATTTCCTGAGCCTGATCGGCTAGGTTAGAACGGTTCACCGAGTTGGGAGCTCCCAGGGTCTCCAGGATTCTTCCGTTTTTGGTCCCATCGTGAGAGGGTACCACAGCATAATCGAAAGGAGAGGTCCCGAGTATGGACGGCGTCATAAGGGTACAACTCTTACCTCCCATGGCTCGAGCCAGGGCGAGGGTAAGAGGGGCGGCCGAGCTTCCGGCGGAGATGACCAAGCTCTCCTTACCGGAGACGCCTCGTTCGTCCAGAGCCATGCGATATCGACTCAAAAGCGTCTGAGCATCGCTCCCAGCAAAACGAAGCCACCGTCGCGCTTTAACGGAACCAGCTCTGAGCAGAGCTCTCCCCAGAACTTTAAGCACCCAAAACCGACGACAGCCCTTGTAGGACGGCACGTTCATCTCGACTGAGAACGCCCCACAGAGTTCCGCTAAGTGAGATGCGACCCCCCGGCTTTGAAAAAGGTGTCCCCGGATTCCATCGGAGAGGATGACAACAAGGGACGGACCTTTACTACCTGTCGTCATCGCTCCATCCTCCCAGTTCCGAGATCAGACGAGCTCGAAGGTTCATCAACGGCATGGCATGCCTTTCCGCGAGGAGTTTCAAGTCGTCGTACTCCAAGGTACGCTTGAGGAGCTGATCGCCCCAATATGATCGTTTCACCCGGACAGGACCCATAGAAGACTGAAAGACACCCTCATCCCGCCGAAGAATGTAGCGTTGTTCCCGTCGACATCGAAGACCGATAGACGTAGAGTAACGAAGGATGATCTCCGCCATGCCCTGTTCACCTTCGAGGGGGCCAATACAGGTAATTCGAACTCCGGGGCGTTGTTTTTTCATGATGACAGGGGTGAGAAAAACATCCCATGCCCCAGCCTCGAAAAGACGATCCATAAGTTCTGAGAAATCCTGAGGAAGCATGTCGTCCACGTTGGCCTCAAGAACAGACGCTTCGCCAGAGATCCAGGGACATGACTCCAGTCGCTCATCGTCCAGATCGACAACCGTGGCTCGAAGCACGTTAGGAAGGTCGGTCTCGGCGTCGCCCAGTCCGTAGCCGGTCGCGACGATCCGTCCCGATGGCATAGGCCCATACCGACAGTCCGTACTCCGCAGGATAACGGCACCTGTGGGAGTGGTCCGCTCCATGGGAGCCCCCAGGACCGTCACGGGAGCACCCTCCAACAGGCGGGTCGTTGCAGGCGAAGGGACGGGGAGGATCCCATGGGCACAGGAGACCGAGCCGGAACCAACGTTGACCGACGAGGCATATACCTGATCGACCCCCGCCAGATGAAGGGCCGAGAAGGCCCCCACGACATCCACGATGGAGTCCACCGCTCCGACCTCGTGAAAATGGATGGCCTCAACGTCCACCCCGTGAACCGAGGCCTCGGCCTCGGCCAAAAGGCAAAATGCCCGGATCGAGCCGTTTTGGACGTCCTCGGGAAGATCGGATTTATGCAAAATATCCAGAATGTCGGAAAGATGTCGGTGACCGTGATCCCCCTCGGCGCAGACCGTAACATCCGTACCTGCCAAAGCACCGCGTTGCCCCTTTTGAACGGACAGTTCATAGTCCGTTAGAGCCAAACCGGAGAGGAGTGAACGAAAGTCGTCGAGAGAGAAGACGTTCAGGTCCAGCATGGCCCCCAAAAACATGTCACCGGCGATACCGGCGAGGCAATCCAGGTACAGAGCTCTCATACTCGTTCCTCCCGAATCAGGGCCCGGGCCCGTTCCAGGTCGGCCGGGCTGTCGATGCCGAAGCCATGGTGCCCCTTGGCCAGAGGTACCAGGATGGTGTATCCCGACTCCAGAACCCGGAGCTGCTCCAGAGATTCGCTCTCCGACAGGGGAGTGGACTCCAGGCTGACATATCGACTCAAAAAATCCCGACGATAGCCGTAGATTCCGATGTGGCCGAACATGACGGCACTCTTCTGACGCCGATAAGGAATGGGTGACCGGCTAAAGTACAAGGCCCGGTCGTACCGATCCACCACGACTTTCACTCGATCCGGATTGGATTCGTCTTCGGAAGCGAGAGGATGTCGAAGTGAGATCATCGGGAACTCGGGCCGTTCCTTCAGACATCGGGCGACCTGGTCCACAAGAGCGGGATCCATGAAGGGCTCGTCTCCCTGCACGTTGACGACGCCATCACAGGGTATATCGCCCAGGGCCTCAAGAACTCGAGAGGTCCCGTTGGGATGATCCGGGGAGGTCATGACAACCTCCCCGCCAAACTCCGTCACGGCGCGAGCGATCCGCCGATCGTCGGTGGCGACCAACACCCGGTCCACTAAGGCAGCCTGCGAGGTCAGCCGGTGTACCCAACGGATCATGGGCTCCCCTCCAAGGTCACACAGAGGCTTGCCCGGCAGTCGAGATGATCCCCACCGGGCGGGGATGACAGCAACGACGGTCATGACGGCTATCATCCGTTCAGGAGACGATGTTCGGCCGCCCTGGCCCGCATTTTGGCGGGGTCGATGGGACGAATCTCCCGGACGATCCACTCCCTCATGGCCTTGCCTTCGTCGGTCTCCTGCTTGTAGCTCATGAAATCCAGTTCAATACCCAACGCGTCAGCAACTCTCAGAGCCATAACAGGCCAGACCTCGCCGATATCGCCGATGATAGGAATGCTCCCCTCGTGGCGAGCGAAGGCGGACATCTCCATGCGAAAGGGAATGCCGGATATTTTGGTCTTAGGCAATCCTTTACTGATAGCCTCCTGGATCTTGGCACTCTCTTTCTGCTGATCCTGAGCCTTCCGAAGGTTTTCGTCCAGGTCGATGCGGACCAGGGTCTTGTCCCTGAGATGATACGTGTGAATCCCCTTCCACCACGCCCAGATACCGTGTCCTGTATAGTTCTCGAATGGGCCGTCGTGAAGTTCCTGAGAAAGGGCGATGGCCGATTCGATGATGACGTCGGCATCCTCCAACATTCGGGCCAGCCTCATGCACCGATTGGCTATTGAGATACTGTCACCTATGGAGATGCCGATATTGCCGCCCCCTACCATCTGGGGAATGCTGACGATGACCGACAGGTTTTTTTCCGCTCCGATGCCGATCATGGTTCGACGGTCCGCGCCCCAGCCCGCCACGGTCTCGAAGGGTAAACCATATGTTCGCGATATCTCCAGGATCTCCGAGGCCAGTCTCTCGTTCCACAGCCCCATGGGGTAGGCCATGTTTCCCGCCGCCTTGATGACGTCGTGACCTTCGACAACGTCTTCCTTGGCCAGAAGGTCCTCGTCCAGGACCATCTCCCTGCGGAGCGCAGCACGCTCTTTCGGCGTCATCCTGGTGAACTCGAACACGTTGCCCCGGGGCATCCTCTCCTCGGGAAAACCCAGCTGGGCTGCGTCACACATCTTGACCCGATCGAGGGAACCTGCCATCTCATGTCCGATGACAGCCGAGCTGGTGGTGACACCGTCGATAATTCCCTTGTCCATCAGTTCAGCCACCAGGGTCGTGACCCCCTCGTGGATGTTGGGACCGCTCCCGGACGCAACGACGATTTTCCCGCCACGACGCTTGACCGTTATCATGGTCTCGATGGCCCTGTCCACCGCCTCTCGGGAACGATCGTCCAGGTTACGATAAAAGGTCTCTATAAGATCTCTGTGTACGATCATAATATATGGTTTCCTCCTCAAAACATATACATATCATATGTCCTTGCGATACGGGATCAGACGAGAAAAGACGAGATCGTCTCCCAGGATCGATCGGCTGCCGATGGAAGCCCCTCAAAATATGCCTTTGCAGCCCGAGCAACTCTGTCTCTCCGTCCTGCTTCCAGATCTCGAAGAAAGGCTCTGCCCATCGTATCTCCATCGACGATCACCGTGCCCACACCGGCTTGGTTCAGGGCTTGCGTGGCCTCTATAAAATCCTGATATTGCGGCCCCTGACAGAAAGGGACCCCAAAGAGCGCCGGCTCCATGATGTTCTGGCCTCCCCGGGGGACAAGACTTCCACCGATGAAGGCACAATCAGCCTGGGAGTAGAGTCCGAACAGGACTCCGATTCGATCCACCACCAGAACTCGCCATCCAGGTGAGGGACGGCTGTACAGGGCCACCGGTCCCAGAGAGGTGGCCAGAGCGGCGACCTCGTCAGCCCGTTCGGGGTGACGGGGAACCAGGATCAAACGAGCGCCGGGATAACGGGCAAGGACCATGCGAAAAGCGAGCAGTACGATCTCGTCCTCGCCTCGATGGGTGCTTCCCGCCAAGACGATAGGGCGTTCAGCACCCAAAAGTTCTTTCAAAGGAGCCTGATCCAGAAGATCTTTTCGTTCTCTCAGGGCATCGGCCTTGCAGTCTCCTGTAACGATCACCCTGTCCGAGGGGAGTCCCACACCGATAAGCTTCTCCCTGTCCGAGTCAGCCCTGACCATGAGAATGGTATACAGGGACAGGACATCCCTCCAGAACCAAGGGCACCGAGCCATGGCCGTGAATGATCGATCGGAGAATCGACCGTTGATCATGAAGGACGGCGTGCCTTGCCGCCTCATCTCCCACAGGATGCCCGGCCAGATCTCGGTTTCCACCGTGACGTAGGCCTTGGGGCGAATGGACGTCGAAGCCCGGTGTACGACGAGAGGGCTATCCCAGGGGGCCGAGAGAACCTGATCGACCACGCCGTCCAACAACTGCGAAGCCATTTCCTTTCCAGTGGCCGTCGTACACGAGAGGATCAGTGGTCTCTGGGTGCAGGCAGCCGCCCTGCGAAGAAAGGGCGACGCCGATTGGACCTCGCCGACGGAGACAGCGTGGACCCACAGGGGACGTCCCTTTCGACGCAGCATCTGGATCAGAGACGAGGCATATCGACCCCGCCGTTCCTCCAGACCATGACCGGCATATCGACGGCACAACCATGGAGAGGCGAAGGCAAAGGCAGCCATCGCCACACCTCTGTAAAGGGCTATGGGCAGGGACATATCAGTCGAGTCCGGCCTGAAGGAGCTCGTGAAGATGGACCATTCCCACAGGCCGCTCATCGTCGGAGACGACCAGAACCGAAATCTCCATGTCCTGCATGATCCGAACGGCTTCCACCGCTAAGGACTCGGAGCCGATGGTCTTAGGGCTGACTGTCATGACGTCCCGGATGGTCTCTGACAGGGCGGAGACTCCCTGACGCTCGATAAGACGCCTGAGATCGCCGTCGGTGAAGATGCCGACCAAGCAGCCATTCTCATCCACAACCGATGTCGCACCGTAGTTTTTGCTCGTAATCTCGAAAAGAGCCTCCTGGACGGAGACACCCTGGAACACCAACGGTAAGCGATCCCCCGTTCCCATGACCTCAGCAACCCGAAGCAACAGCCGCCGCCCCAGGCTCCCTGCCGGGTGGAACATGGCAAAATCCTCCCGTCTGAGGCACCGCATCTCGGTGACCATCCCGGCAAGGGCATCGCCCAGGGCCAACTGAACGGTAGTACTGCTGGTAGGAGCCAAATTCAGGGGGTCGGCCTCCCGCTCCACCGATGCGTCCAACACGATATCGGCTCCCTGAGCCAAGGGTGACTGAAGGTCGCCGGTGATGGCGAGGACCGGTGCTCCGAGACGGCGAAAAAAGGGGATAAGCCCCACCACCTCGGAGGTCCGACCGCTCTGACTGATCAGGAGAGCTACATCCTCCCGACGAACCATGCCGAGATCGCCATGAGCTGCCTCAACAGCGTGAAGGAAAAAGGACGGCGTCCCCAAGGACGCGAGAGTGGCAGCGATTTTCCGACCGATATGGCCCGATTTACCCAGGCCGGAGATCACCAAACGCCCACGACACCCCTGAACGATCCGAGCCGCCCGAGCCATCTCAGAACCGGCACGCTCCGCCGCTCTCCGAAGGGCCGTCGCCTCGTCTTCGATGACCTGACGGCCGATCTCCACCAAACGATCATCGTCCAAAACTGGACACTCTCGGTCAGCAGGGAGGCTCATCATAGCTCTTTATCCTCCCAGTCAAGTTCGAAAACCCCTAGATCCCCCTTGACCAAATCATCCAGAGCCTTGAGGGTTCTAAGGTGTTCCTCCAACCGGTGAAGAGGAATCATATTGGGACCATCGCTCAAAGCTGAATCAGGATCAGGATGAATTTCCATAAACAGGGCATCCACACCCAAGCCCACCGCCGCTCGGGCCAGGGCCGGCACGAAACGTCGGTCACCACCAGAGGTCTCCCCCCGGCCACCGGGCATCTGAACGCTGTGGGTAGCATCGAAGACAACGGGGCAGCCTGTAGAGCGCATGATAGCCAACGAGCGCATGTCCACCACCAACTGACCATACCCCATGGTGGTCCCCCGCTCGCAGAGGAGGATCCGATGGTTGCCCACCTCGTGGCACTTGGCTACGACTGCCTTCATGTCGTACGGCGACAGAAATTGCCCCTTCTTGACGTTGAGGGCCTTACCCGTCTCGGACGCCGCCACCAGAAGATCGGTCTGACGACAGAGAAACGCCGGTATCTGAAGCACATCAGCGACCTGAGCGACAAGCTCGGCCTGCCACGTCTCGTGGATATCGGTGAGGACAGGGACATTCAGAGCGGATTTGATCTCGGCAAGCCAGCTCAATCCCTTCTCCAATCCGGGGCCTCGATAGCTATGGATGGAGGTCCGATTTGCCTTGTCATACGAGGCTTTGAAGATATAGCCGATGTTCATATCACGACAGATACCCCTGATTCGGCGCCCTGTTTCCATCGCCAGTTCCAGACTCTCCAGAGAGCAGGGACCGGCTATAAGAGCCAGAGCCCCCTGACCGATTCGCACGGACCCAATCTCCACGACGGATGTCATATGTTTGTCTCCTCTCTCATTTCATCTTGCCGCATCCGAAGCCGCTTGTACACGGAGCAGCGGAGGGCCCAGCCCAGACGACGGGAACAGTAGCGTATTACGTCATCTAAAGCCCCTGAGCCTCCCAGGCGAAGCTTCCCCGCCTCTCCCATGGATTGAGCCAGAGATGAATCTCGAAGCACGGTCAACGCAGCATCCGCAAGCTGTCTGGGGTCGGAGGGGACAAGCCACTCGGCCTGCCCTAACAGTTTTTTCTGCACCAGTTTTCCCTTCTCCAGGATGGAGATCACGGGGACCCCCAGACCAGCACACACCTGATTGGCCGTGCCACCCAATCCAAGAAGAACCTGGGCTTCCCGAGCAACGTCAGCCACAGGGCCATCGTACAGATCAACTCGAACATCGTCTTTGACCAAAGAAGGGCCGTCCAAAAACCAGCCTGGACACCCTTGAACCAGGCGGTCAATGTCCAATGTCGGAGCCAGAACGGCCACGAAGGAACATCTCTCTCGTCGCGCCATAAGATCCACAGCTCTGAGGAGAAGCCTCATGTCACAGTAAGCTCGTTCCCGACTTCCGGGAAGGATCAGAACAAGCTGCTCCGCCACATCCCGACGAAAGGCACCCTTTGTAGTATCCCCAACCAGGTCCATAATTGGGTTCCCGCCATATCGAGCCCGCACACCGGATCGACAAAGATCCTGAGCTGTCTCCCTATCCCTGGTCCAAACGATTCTGCATCGACGGCGAAGGATAGCCTGTTCGGCCATAAAGTGCCCGTGAAGGTAGGCGGTTTTAGCCGTGGCAACCAGTACTGGAGAGAGACCCTGCCCCCAGAGGGTATGAAGCAAAAGGTAGACATCACCCACACATAGGGGAGTCCGTACGATTCCCCGAAGCCGCCGCCACGCCTTAATCTGTGCCTTAATATGCCCCAAGAGACCGGAGCGAATGTCTGAGACCAGATCGTCGAGATGATATTTAACCACGCCACCTGTGGGGGTAACCGAGGGAGCCGAAGCTACGGGAATGCCTCGCTGACCGTACAACTCACCTCGCCCCACCAGGGGAAACCCCACTACCTGCGCCTGAGGAAAACGACTGTGGAGTTTTTGCGCCAGCAAGGCTCCCATAGCGTCCTCACCGTACCCGTTTGAGGCGACCACTATCCGAGGCCGCATGAACTCGGTCAGCGTCTTCCAGAAGCGGGACTCGTCCTCCAACTCGCTCTCCAGTAAGGGGACCAAAAGAGGAAAGGCTGGTTCCCATCGAGACGGCAAATTGTACACATCCTTCTCGGTACAGACAACAGCCCAAGTAGCTGTCGTCCTATAGGATTGACCGATCTCTTCGAGATCCCTGAGGTCGTAGCGGTGGTGATCCTTGAAACGATATTCACGAGCAACGGAGACCCCCTGCTCCTGAAGGGAAACGAGAAAACTTCGGGGACTTCCTATGGCCGAGAAGGCCACCACGGCCCGATTATGAGGTGGAGGCGACGGACAAAGTTCCGTGCCATTCCAACGGCACCAACGGCTAATCCGAAGGGAGGATCGAAAGAGACGCTCTTCAGGCACGATGACCTTCAGTCGTCGTTCCAGAGAGCGAAGCTGTGACGGCTCGACCTGATCCACCTTGGTGATCACCACGATATGAGCCCGTCTCAGGCTGTCCAGAGGTTCCCGAAGGATTCCACCGGGAATGAGGCGACCGTTTCCGAAGGGACACGAGGCATCGATGAGAACCACATCCACATCTCGACCAAGCCGACGGTGCTGAAAGGCGTCGTCGGCCACCACAACCTGTACCCCACGGCGTCCCAGAGCTCGGATATCGCCCATGCGATCTCGAGAGACGGCCACGTCGACCTGAGGTAAGCGATGAGAGAGAAGAAGGGGCTCATCACCCACCTGATCCCGGTCGGCCCGACCTCCACGAAAGACCACGGGACGGGAGGTCTGGCCGCCGTACCCTCGGCTGACGATTCCCGGTTGGATTCCTCGGGCCAAGAGGCCTTTACTGAGAAGCTCGACAAACGGAGTCTTGTTGGTCCCCCCTAAGGTGACGTTCCCCACGCTGATCACCGGGAGAGGGGGCTCCTGGCTGCGTCGAACCCCCCGATCGAAGGCACCGTTTCTACACCGTGTCAGCAGAGAGACAAGCCATCCCAAGGGAGCCAGACAGAGCCAGGGAGAGAGAGGAGCCTCGCCCCTGGCGTGAGCCAGATAACTTCGAACAAAAGAGTTCACGAGAGTCCTCCCTGCTGGATGGCATGAAGACGGCTGTAGAGCCCTCCTGATCGGATAAGCTCTTCGTGTACCCCCTCCTCAGCTATGACGCCGTTATCCAGGTAAAGAATTCGGTCGGCACCCCGTATGGTCGACAGACGGTGAGCAATGACAAAGGCCGTCCGTCCCTCCATGGCACGGTCCATAGCTCTCTGGATAGCCTGCTCCACCTGGACGTCTAAAGAGGATGTCGCCTCGTCCATGATGAGAATTCGTGGATCACGGATAACCGCTCGGGCGATGGCCACTCGCTGCCTCTGACCACCGCTGAGGGTCACCCCCCGCTCGCCGATCTCAGACTCGTACCCTTGAGGAAGCCCCTCGATAAACCGTGCGATACCGGCTATCTCCGCAGCCTTCCGAACGTCGTAGTCGCTGGCACCGTCCATTCCGTAGGAAATATTGAACTTGAATGACCCTTTCATGAGAACAGGATCTTGAGGAACCACCCCGATCTGTCGCCGAAGAACACCCAAGTCGAGGCTTCTGACGTCATGATTGTCCACAGCGACCGTTCCCCTCTCGGGATCGTAAAACCTCTGGATCAGGTCGACCAGGGTAGATTTTCCCGAGCCAGTAGCGCCAACCAGGGCCACGGTCTCCCCAGGAGCCACCGAGAGGGAGATCCCCTGAAGCACCCAGGTATCGTCGTACCGAAACCATACGTTGCGAAAGTCCACTGAACCTCGAATAGATCGGAGGACCACGGGATTTTTCGGCGAGGTCACCCTGTCTCGGTTGTCGACAAGGTCGAAGATCCGTTCAGCAGCGGCAAGACCATGCTGGATCTGACTAACCACCCTTGAGAGAACCGTAACGGGATGGGCCATAAACCCGAGATATCCCAAAAAGGCGATCAGGTCCCCCGGGGTCATGACCCCGTCGACGACTGATCGACCACCTATCCAGAAGATAATCGCCAAAGCCACGATGAGCAGAAGTTCAACAGCCCCGGAGAGCACGGAGTTAACCTGAGTTCCCTTCATGAGCGCTTTAAAATGAGAGCGGCTCTGATCCTGAAAACGACGGAGCTCGGCAGCCTCCGTAGCAAAGGCCCGAACGATACGGATAGCCGAGAGAGCCTCCTCCGTCAGGGCCGACAGCCCCGCCAGGTTTTCCTGAACCTGGCGCCCCACGATCCGAAGTTTTTTGGAAGCCTTGTCGATCACCCACACGGTCAAGGGGAAAACCCCGAAAGTAACGACGGTCAATCGCCAGTTTATGTACAAAAGGAAGCCGAGCATTCCCACAGTGGTAATTCCCTGAACCACGAGATCCACCACGGCGTTGGTAACGGTCGTCTGAAGAACCGTGGCGTCGTTGGTTACCCGAGATATGAGTTCCCCCACCCGACGTCCGTTGATGTACTTCAGGGACATGGATTGGGCCGCAGCATAGGCCTGGACGCGAAGATCCAAGACGACCTTCTGCCCCACCCAGGTCATGAGATATTTCTGACCGTACGAGGCCACTCCCTTGATAAGATACACCGCCACCAGGGACACGGCTACAAGGTTAAGCATGACGATGTCCTTTCGAATAAGGACGTCATCCACGACGTTCTTCATCAGCCACGGAGGCACCACAGCGCAGCAGGAGACCAGAACCATGCAGCCCAGAGCAGCGACGATCCTTCGAGTATAGGGTTTTGTGTAGGAGAGGACCCGCTTGTAGATGTCCCACGACGACGATGACTTCATGTTCTGATACCGACCAACCTTTCCAGTTCATCGCAGAGACGGGACGACGGCGACGGAGCACTTGCATCGCTCATAGCCTGGAGTGTCCGCCTCTGCCAATTCAGCCACCTCTGGTCGTCCAGAAGGACATCAATCCGATGGGCTAAATCCACCGGGGAAACATCGCCAACGAGTTCGGGCATGATCTCCTGAGACGCCAACCGATTCGGCCAGGCCAAATACCCCCGTCGGCCAGCCGCACGGCGGAGGAGCGATTCCTTGAGAGCTACTCCACCAGGAAAAGAGAGAAGCCACCCCTTGAGGCCGCTCAGAGGGATCCGACGTAAAAATTCAAAGGGAACCACGACCAGAGAGGGGATCCCTGCGTGCATGAGCTCCAACGTGTTGGTGCCTGGCTGAGTCACAGCCAGATCGGCCCCAGCCAAAGCTGCCCGAGTTCCTCCTGAAAAAGGCCGAACTCCCGAGCGGAGCCAAAGCCGCTTTTCCTGATCATCAACGAAAGGCGGCAGAAGCGAGACGACCTGGAGGTCCCGTCTTGGTCGAAGGGCTCTGACAGTTCGTCCCACGTAGGCTCGAACGGCCTCCCGTATGGCCGGCCGACTGCCTGGAAGGATGAGCAGCCTACGGCCTCCAGGGAGCCAAGGTGTGGGGGCCTTTAAATCCAAAGTCAACCCGTCAGAGACCAGGTCGCCCAGGCTCAGAGTAGAGGGCGTCATGGTCGATGCCATGTTGGGAAAGGCCGTGGCCGACAGGTCACATCGATTCAAGCCCCTCTTGGGGCCATAAGCATAGCAAGCCAGAGGGGACCGGTTCAACGCCGAGGCGATCCTGCCAAAGAGGAGGTCGCCTCCAAGCTGGACAAACAGATCATAGCGACCATGCCCCAAAGCCACGATACTCTTTAATGGCTGACAGGGCCCAACCACAGCCCTTGTCCATGAGAAATGCCGAGCGGCCCGACGTTCCATACCTGAAGCAAAAGGACACGCTAACAGGTGGACATCCACAACCCACCTCCGGCGAGCCATTTCTGTTCCCAGAGGACGGGCCCAGCCCCAGAGCTCGCCAGGACCATTGACCAGGAAAGCGACCTTTTTTCTCACGGCGTCAGCACCAAGCTTGCCCAAAATTCCGAGGCCCCCGAACGGCCCATCTGCCTCCGACAGATGGACAGGCTCCGATGAACTGGCTCAGGACATCGTGTATATTCAGCCAAAGCTCGAAGAATAGCCGGAACGGTGCATCGATCCTGGAGAAGCTCAGGGTAAACCATTCTCCCGGCCATGACGTTGGGAATCGAGACGAAAGGAAGGTTCACAAAGGCTCGATACACAACCCATTCCAAAGGTGTACCTCGATAGAGCACCGTCATAAACCGATCGGCTATCATGGCCTCTACGGCCACGGTCCCACTGGCACCGACAGCCATGGACGTCTCGGCTAAAAGACGGGGGACATCGCCACACCGTACCGTCCACCCGGCAAGAGCCTCCAACACCTGTGCCCTGAAAACCCCCTGTACATTGTCGGCAAGGGAAAACACAGGGGACCAGCCCCCATCAGCCAGTCTCTCGGCCAGCGAACGAAGTACAGGAAGAAGCCTGGAGATCTCGGAGTGGCGGCTTCCGGGAAGCAGGGCTACACCATGGGGATCGGCGGCTCTTTTGGGAAGGGAGCGACCCACCATAGGATGTCCCACCCACGCTGTCGGCACCCCGTGGTCCTGAAGGAAGCGATGTTCAAAACCAAACAGGGGAAGACACATATCGAAGAGTTGTCGCAACGGGACGACCCTCCGACGGCGCCAAGCCCAGACAGTAGGCGGCGAGAGGAAAAAAACCTTTCCCGCATACCCTTTACGACGAAGTCGCCGAACCAGGGGGATGTGAAAATCTGGACTATCGGCCACGACGACAGCACGAGGGCGTCGACGAAGCACCTCCGAGACCATCTGGTCGGCCAGACACCAGAGCCGAGGAAGGGCCGCTGCCGCCTGGGAAATCCCCATGATCTGAAGTTCGGAGCTGGACCATCGAAGCCGGACACCGGCCGCTCGGGATCGCTCGCCAGCCATTCCCCACAAGATACCCGTATATCCCTGACGTCGAAGTCCCCGAGCGAGGTCAGCGATGAGAGTATCGCCCGAGGCCTCGCCACAGCTCAGGAAGATGGACACGGCTCCACCCCGATCACAGAGATCCCCAGCTCATTGGCCAGAGAGACAAAGTATTCCCTCTCAACGATAAGCCCATTGCCCGCTTCGATAGCCATGCAGGAGAGGCCAGCCTCCGCCATGACACGAAGGGTATCTCCTCCAACCACGGGGATGTCAAACCGACGATCCTGATCGGATCGCATGCCCTTAACCAGGACTCCAGACGGAACGATCCCCCCAGCGCGCCTGATCGTCCGGTCCGTCCCCTCCATGGCTTCCACGGCAACCACAGCACACTTGGAGACGACCAAGGACTGACCGAAAGACAGGGGAAGCAACCGCCCCAGGATCTTTCGACCATACTCAACGTCCTCCAGATCGGCGGATGACGGCTCGGGCCCTGCCACGGTTCCCAGAGGCACTATCATCTCGGGGACCACCGATTCGTAGCCTAAAACCAAGATGCCCAGCTTTTCAAGACGTTGGATGACAGCCCCCAAAAGGGCATGATCGTTGCGATCAGCCAAGCCGGAGACGAGGCTGTCTGCCTCTCTATCCAAAGAGGAGCCGTAGATCATCGTCTTGGGCACGTATCCAGCCAGAAGGACCCGTTTGACCCGACGCAGAGCGAAACTGGCAAAAATCTTAACAAGATTTACATCCTTAACAGGGAGGAGCGTCGCACCGGGAAGGTCAAGTTCGGAATAATCAGCCCGCAAGGCATAGACCAATGGGCGCTCTCCTCTGGCCAGCAGGTTCCGAAGGATAAATAGGGGCAGAGTACCTTCCCCGGCCACCAAAGCCAGTTTGCCAGATCCCATGCTCATCACCTGTTGGCCCGAACGGTTAACACACCGCCACAGACCAAAAAAACGATGTTCGGAAGCCACGCCGCAAGGAAGGGCGGCATGTGTCCGCTCTCTCCCAAAGCCCGCCCCATGGACATGACCACATAGTAGGCAAAAACGATGAGGACGCTCAGGCCAAACCCCATGCCCATGCCCCCCTTTCTCTGGGGTCGAACCCCCAGAGCCGCCCCGATCAGAGCGAGGACCAAGCTGGCCCACGGCACGGCCAGATGAAGATGATAGGATACCCACAAGGGAGCAAGGTTCGCTCCCTGAGCTTTCATGACCCTTATGTGACGGCGAAGCTCCTTAATGCTCATCTCGTCGGGTTTTTGGGAGGTTCGATCGACCTGGGATGGACTGAGGTTAAGAGAAAGCTTCTGAGACTTGAACCCAAAGAGAAAAGTCACCTGTCCCATATCGTCGACGGAAAAGACCTGTCCGTCGGACAGAGACCAGACACCACGAGCCCACCCCCCTTTTTCGGCAGTGGTGATCCGGTGAAGACGTCCTTCCTCGAACTCCTGAACGACCACATCGTTCATGGTCCCGCTCCTTGGCCGAAGTTGGCCGATGTAGATCACCCTGTTCAGCCGTCCTCCGTGCTCGTCCTTGAGAAAGACTCTTTCCTGAAGCAGTGCGGGCTTTTCATGGAGCACGTCAAAACGAAGCACGTTATCGGCAGCTCGATTGGCCAGAGGGACCAGAGTCTCGTTAAGCAACAGGGCTGAGAGAGCCACCAGGGCAGCCCCAAACAGGACAGGCACTGCAATCCGCTGAAAAGAGATTCCAGACGCCTTGAGGGCCACGACCTCGCTGTTCACCGACAGGCGACCAAAGGTAAGCAAGGTGGACAGAAGACAGGACATGGGGAGGGTGAGAACCACGACTGCCGGAAGCTTGTACAGGAAAAGCTTGGAGACTGTTAAGAGGGAGATTCCCCTCTCCACGACCATCTCGGCGACCTTGAAGAGCAGGTCGCCAGCCACCAGGATGACTGTGAAGGTCAAGACACCAAAGAGGAAAGCCCCTCCCAGTTCCCTGAGGATGAATCGGTCAAGGATCCGCCCCTTCACCGAAGCCCCTCCGCGATAAGGCGATCAACGACCTCCCGGAGAGCTCCTCTACCGCCGGGGCAACGGGTTACCCAGTCAGCAGCGGCCTTGGCCTCATCCACGCCATCGGCAACGACAACCCCCATCCCGGCCCACCTGAGGCACTCGATATCGTTGACGTCGTCTCCCACGTAGACCACCTGATCGGGGGAGAAGCCCAAGGATTGAGCCAGTGCCATGAGATCACCTAACTTATCCTTTGTACCGTTATAGAGGTGTTGGACCTCAAGCTCAGCAGCTCGAGCGACAGTGGACGCCGAGGTTCGGCCGCTGATAAAGGCGACCACACCGCCCCGTTTTCGGAAAGTAACCAACGCCGTGCCGTCCTTCACGTCGTACCGTTTCATCTCTCGACCATCACCCGACAGGTAGATGGCCCCATCGGTCAGGGTTCCATCCACATCGAGAGCCAGAAGCTCCACGGTCTTCATCGACACCACGAGGCCAGGCCCCGTCGACTGGATCCCAAGAAATCAAGTATCTCGGAAGCATAGGTGCTTTCTCCCATCTCCTGTTTAAGTATCTCTGCGGCTTCTTTCATGGGATGGCCGGAACGATACAGGAGACCATACACCTCTTTAATCTCTTTTCGCTGAGCGGCGGAAAAGCCAGCCCGACGGAGTCCCACGACGTTCAAGCCGTATATCCTGGCAGGATGCCCATCGGCGGTGACATAGGGG
This sequence comes from Dethiosulfovibrio peptidovorans, assembly GCA_002748665.1. Classification (NCBI taxonomy): domain Bacteria; kingdom Thermotogati; phylum Synergistota; class Synergistia; order Synergistales; family Dethiosulfovibrionaceae; genus Dethiosulfovibrio; species Dethiosulfovibrio peptidovorans. Next base: position 81,937 of record PDTB01000016.1, read on the forward strand.
GGGATGTCCTTGACCACTTTGGTCGCCCCACCGATCATACAGTATCGCCCCACAGAGACAAACTGATGGAGCCCGGAGAGCCCACTCATGACCGCCCCGTCTCCCATAGACGAATACCCTGCAAAAGCCGACTTATTGGCCACGGTGACGTGAGAACCGATAACCACGTTATGTCCAACATGGACAGCCTCCATGAGCAGAGTACCGTCACCGACAACAGTCTCCTTGCCCACCCCAGAGGCCCGATGGACAGTGACGGCTTCTCGAAGGACAACGTCATCACCGACACGAACCCAGGATTCCTCTCCCTTGAAATCATGGTCCTGAGGCTCACCACCAAGGACGGTATGCTCGTAGATACGGCATCGGGCCCCAACGGACACATAGTCCATAATCCTGACAAAGGCTCCCAGAACGGTCCCGGGACCAATGGAGACAGCCCCGTCAATCACCGAGTACGGACCGACGATCACATCGTCAGCCAAAGACGCCTGGGCTGAGACCAATGCCGTAGGATGCACGAGAGACACCGCATTACTCCAGTCTATCGTCCACGACGAAACCCAGCTGGGCCTCGGCAACCACGTCACCGTCAACTGTCCCCACGGTCCTGACTTTACCGACCTTACCTCGAAGTTTAGTGAGGGTAGCCGTCGTGACAAGTTGATCTCCAGGACGAACGGGCCGACGAAACCGGGCCTTCTCTACCGAGGTCAGATAGATAACTTTCCCCTGGAATTTCGGCTGCGAGAGGAGCACGACCGCCCCCGTCTGTCCCATCGCCTCTACGATGAGGACTCCGGGCATCACGGGCTCCCCAGGGAAGTGCCCCATGAAAAAAGGCTCGTTAATGGAGACGTTTTTTATTCCCACAGCCGAATCGTCCTGAACCTCAACAATCCGATCCACCAGAAGGAAGGGGTATCGATGAGGCAGAAATTCCATGATTTTGTGGATATCGAACATAACCTTCAAACCTCCATCTCGTGTTGCACTTTAATTCGGCACACCAGCTTTTGATGGATTTGGTGACCGGCCTTCAAAGCTATGACATGACCGAGAACAGGGCGGCCAAGAAGGGCAAGATCCCCGATCAGGTCCAGAATTTTATGACGAACGAACTCGTCGGTAAAACGAAGACCACCATCGGCCAACACCCGATCCTGATCTACCACGACAGCGTTCTCCAAAGATCCTCCCAGGGACAGCCCCATCTCCCGCAGCCCCTGAACCTCATCCATAAGAGCGAACGTCCGACAGCACGCGATCTCTCTTTTAAAAGTATCCCCCGTCACGTCCACGGAGAGGGCCTGACACCCAATGGCCGTCCCAGGATAATCGATGACGTAGGTCACACGAAATCCATCGTGAGGCAGAAGAAGCACTGATCGTCCCCGAGCCAGGTCGTCCACGGCTAAGGGGCTCTCCACTGAGAGGGCGGAGATAACTCCGTCCCGACGAACACCTGCGTCTAAAAGCCCCCGAACGAAGGGTTCGGCACTGCCATCCATCGCGGGGATCTCTTCTCCCCTTACTTGAAGGGTTACCCCGTCAAGACCAAGTCCAGCGAGAGCCGCCAGGATGTGTTCCACCGTATGGACCTCCTGTCCATCAGGAAAGGAGAGGACCGTGCCCCGACCATCACCTCGAAATCGAGCTTGAGTCACGGGAAAAACCTGAGAGCCGAGACGGAAGGAAATCCCCGAAGAAGCTTGAGGGAGGAGATCCACCTCACAGGGACATCCAGAATGAAGGCCGATACCTCGAAAAAAACAGGGTTTCTCCAGTATAAAACGAGGGACCAAAGACCTCACGATCGTTCCTCGACGGGAAACCGGGCCTCAAGTTCCCTGACCCGAAGAAATAGCTCGTCCAAGCGACGAAGAAGAGCCCTTTGGCGGAGTTCCTGACGATGATCCCTGGCGGGGAAACCCGAGACGACCGCCCCAGAAGAGACGTCCTTAGTGACGCCCCCCAAAGCGGCCACGGTGGCCCCTTCGCCTACCGTGACATGATCCTGAACTCCACTTCGAGCTCCCATAATCACCCGATCCTCCAGGACAGCACTGCCAGAGACACCGGTCTGGGCCACCAACAGACAGTCATGACCGATAGAGACATTGTGACCAACCTGAACGTGATTGTCCAGTTTGGTCCCTGCCCGGATAACCGTATCGCCGATGGTTCCACGATCCACGGTGCTTCCCGAACCAATTTCCACGCCGTCGCCCAGGACCACGCCCCCGATCTGAGGAACTTTGATCACATTCGAGCCCTTAGAAGCCGGAATATGACCAAACCCGTCAGCGCCGATAACCACGTTGCCATGAAGCAGCACCCGACGCCCCAGGGTACAACCACTGTAGATCACTACCCCGGGCTCCAGAATCGACCCTTCCCCCACTGAGACTCCCTCACCTAAAAAGACACTGGCCCTCAGAACCACGGCAGATGCCACCACAGCGTCCTTGGAGACCACACAGAGAGGTCCGATGGAGGCGTCAGGAGCCACCTGAGCGGTCGGATGAACCACCGCCGAGGAGTGAATTCCCCGTTGTGTCTCGGGCAGACGCTGAAACAGCGAGAGAAGAGATGCCATCGCAACCCGAGGTTCGGGAACGATCACACCCGATCGCCCTGAATTAAAGCAATCCTCTCTCCCAACCACCGCCACGCTCGTTGGAAGGGCTTCAGCCCCGGACGCCCTCAGCAACACCACAATACCTTCAGGGTCGTGATTCGACGGCTCTGAGACCCGCCGTATCACCCGTCGTCCATCGCCGACAACACGCCCGGACAGTCGTTGAGCCAGTTCGTCTATAGTGTATTCCATCTTGAAGGACCTCTCTTCATTCATCGTTACAGATCACCGACGGCTCGCAGACTCCATCTGTCGTCGAAACGATCGTCGTACTGAAGCTCCAGAGACACGGTCTCGTTGATCCGGTACCCCAAAGAGCCCTGATTTTCCCGGTCCTGACTGTGACGCCACCAAAGATACGGTCCTTTTCGGTGACCGGTTAGCCATAAACGATACCACAGGGACGATCGATCACCCCAAGCGTACTCGGCACCGATCCATACAGGGGAACAGGGAGACCAGCGGAACCCCAGACGAGATTCTATGTCCCAGTCATCCAGCTCACAGATGAACTCACCGTAGAATTCGGGCTCTACTCCAGAAAAGATCTGGGCAAATCTCCCAAAGTGAAGTCCGAACTCGGGAACCCGATCCTGAGCCCCTGCCTGTACGGCAACCCAGGCCCGAAGAGAATATCTCCTGCTCTCTACCGAAGCGTCCACCTGAGCAATCTGATCAGGACGAAGCTCCACGTCCACCCGGGCATTCACCGCAGAAACAGTGCTTCGCTCCTGGGCCATACCTCTGGCCCAGCGATTCACCTGCTCCCGATGACGATCAATCCACGCGACGGGAAGCCCTACCAAGGGGGACAGATCTTTCAGAAAGGACTCTCGAAGCCGATCCCGAAGGACATTCGGAAGGGTAGAGGAAGTGATACGGGGATCGGTAGCCAGAACAAAAGGAGGGGACGGAAGCAGGGCAATATCCAAGATAACCTGACCTTCATCGATCCGAACCACGGACGTTCCACGCCACCCAGGAAGACAGTCCTCCATCAAGGTATGAAGTGACGATCTGAAAGCCTCATCTCCCCAACTTAACGCCCTGTAAGGAACTCCCTTGAGGAGGTGAGACAGTTTTTGAGCCAACATTTGCCCGTCCTCCTGAATCCAGCGCGTGAGAGGCGACTGAAGCTCAGGTGGCGTCACCGTAACCACCCAAGGTAAGGAAAGGGTGGGGTGAAAGCTCAACAGGGGACCCTTTTCTTCCAGAGAGATGGTCACATCGTACCCAGAGAAGAGCCGCTGCGCCACAACAGCCAGGGCGTCGAGCGCCGAAACAGGAGGCACGTTTCGCTGGGACAACTCAGTCCATACGGCCTGGGCAGCTCGTTGAGCTCTGGGAACCAACCACGGAGGAAGCCCCTCCACCGTCGAGACTGAAGCCCCCCAGGCACACAACGGACAAAGAAAGGCTGCGGCGGCTGCCACGGCCACCACAGCCCTCCCAAGATCCCGAAACAGCGTTATTCGACTAGAAGATTTCGCCAAACCCGAAGTGGAACTGGGAATCGTCATCACCCTCAGCGTAGTCAAGGCGGAGATTTCCGAGAGGAGTCCTTACCCGAACACCCAGACCATAGTCGTCTTTCATATCGGAGAAACTCAACTCGGTGTTCCCCACATCGTAGAACAGGACTAAAGAGAAAGCGTCCTCTACAGGGACGTGCAATTCGAAGTTCCCCAACAGAAGTTCATCACCCTTAAACTGCGCAGAGTCGTACCCCCGAAGAGTTCTGGCCCCTCCTAACATGTAGCGCTCCATCCACGGCACAGAACCACTGGACGAACCAACTTTGATCCTGGCAGCAAATAACATGGGGTTATCCTTCTCGATCCTGAGATCTATCAGATCCTCCAACCCCTTGATGGGCACAAAGACCTTCCCCTCAAACCAGTACTTTGTAAAACTCCAATCGCCGCCAAGAAACTCCATAGCCTGCTCCACCGCGACTGTCTCCAAGTCACCTTTTCGGTATTGCAGATAGGGATCCAGGTTATTCCTGGTAAGCTCCCCCATCACGGTAAAGGCACTTCCTCCTGTCCCACCATTACTTGTAACCAAGTCAAACATATCCCTTGACCCGCTTTTAAACTGGACATCGCTGTCATGCCAATCAAGGGTTATGAACCAGCTGAGCTTATCGTTACCCCGAAACTTCTTCCCAGCACCGATGTACACGCCCTTTCGATCTTCGTCATACTCAAAAAGTTGCCGGGGTCCCAAGTCCTTGTCCCAATACGTTCGATCCTCGTACTCCCGACTGTAGGCGCCTATTTTCCAGGCATAGGCCTTCTGGTCCATATACGAGTCGGAGACGCTGGCCCAATACCCCTCGTACTCACCTAAGTCAAACCCCACATCAAGATGAATACCCCGACCGGCCAGGTTAGAGTCCGAGTACGAAACACCGCCACCCCAACCGCTGCTGGAACCGTGGCTCACTGAGAACGAGACCTTGCCGGTCTTCTGTTCCTCAACGGTAAGGATAAGATCCACGGAGCCCGAACCATCCTCAGAGGGCTCAAACCCCACACTCACATCCTCGAAATACCCGAGGGCTCGTATTTTCCCCAGAGAGTGACGAAGAATCATGGAGTTGAAAAGGTCTCCCTCCTTGATACCAATGATACGCCGGACGACGTAGTCCTTGGTTTTCTTGTTACCCTGGATCACAATCTCACCGATACGAGGTTCTTCAATATAGACCTTCACCAGCCCGCCATTAACCTGAACGTCCTTGATTCTATTCATAACATATCCGTCTTCCTGAAATTTTTCTTTAATCCTTTGAAGGTCGTGACGGAAAAATACTCTGTTAAAAACGGACCCAGGAGTGGTGAATACCTGTTTTCGAAGGTCCTCATCGCTATAGACGGTATTACCGATAAACTGGACCTCGGTCACTACAGGATTTTCGGTAACAACGTACATCACTGAGACATCGTCCTGTCGGGGATCAAGACGAGCATCGACATAGGAGAAAAACCCAAGACCGTATATGGCCTCAATATCCTTTCGGATGGTCTCTTGGTCCAGAGGCTCACCGACCTTGGTCTCGACCACACCTAATATATGCTGGGAGACGACCTCCTCGTTCCCTTCAACAGAGACCTCGGCGACCACGGAAGCTGCTTCACCGGCAAACGCCATGGAAGAAACCAGCACGGCAGCCACCAACAACGATATGGATATCCTCCTCACAAGACCCTCTCCTTCCGGTCATTACAGTTCATTCGTATCTTCCAAAATCACGAGGCTGTCACCACCCCGAAGAGCCCGTTGTCCAATCTCAATGAGACTCATCATTTCATCCAAGGGAACTGTTCTTTGAGATGACGTACTCTTTGGCATAGAAGGGAGCTCCTCTGACCGAGAAACCCGATGCCTTTGACGCTGAAATTCCTTGGGGGGCTCAGAGACCGACGAGGGCACCTCAACGAGATTGGCCCCACTCAGGTTATTTCTGAGTGCTCTTAAAAGTTTTCGTTCATCCAAAGTGACCAGCTCCAACAAGGCTTTTTGGTCTTGCCAGAGCAACGCCTCCCCTCTCAGGTCGGACGTTGATAGAGGAAAGGCTGCCATGAGGACAAACACCGTTGCCGCAAGCACCGTGCCTACAGATCGAGTTCCCCTTCGTCTGGAGAATGTATGGGGCTGATCGACGACAGACCACAGGACACGACGGGCATTTTCAAGCTCAGCGGCAGCACACTCCATGTCAGACAGGGCATTTTCCCAAGACCGGGACCTACAGGCAAGAAGACATCGATCCAGCCATCTCTGTACGGTATGTATTCTCTTTTCCATAGGGAGCCTCCGAAGACTTCAATAGTATTTTTTGTTTTGTGTCTTCAGTATCCCCTGCTACCGCTGCGGAGTGGCATCCCGAACTACAAGCCAATTTTTTAGCCACGCCAAGGCTTTTCGGCGAAGGCGATAGACGTGGCTCACATCGAGATCCTCGTCCTTGGCCACATCCTTAGCTTTTCTTCCTTCCATAATCAGCTCGGAAAGAATCCGACACTCCCTGTCAGGCAAGGACTCCAAGGCGCTCCAAAGGTCCAGAGCCGCATCAATGCTCTCGGGAGAAACAGGGGCTCGAAGCTCTTCGTCTACATCCTCCATGGGCAAAGGGGCCTTAGCCTCCTTCCGTTGAAGAAAGTTGAGCATTTGCCCCTTAATTCTATAATAACCGTAGGTGGTAAAACGATAGCCTCTCTCTGGCTTGAAACGATCCACCCCGTTGATCAGAGCCATCATCCCTTCCTGCACTATGTCGGGGTACAGACCTGGAGCGACATGAAATTTCTTAGCGATCCAAAACACCAAGGGACGATACAAAAGGATCAACGCCTCTCGAGCTTCTTTATTCCCATTCTTATGTCGGATCCACAAAGCACGTTCTTCTTCCGGGGATATTCGGTTCTTCTGCACAGATCCACCCCCTCAATAAAATCCAACGCTTATTGTACCAGCAAGTCAGCAAAAAAGGGGTACAGTCACAAAAAACGCCCCAAGAGAGAGATAGGAGAGACCACTCTCTGGAATCAGAACACACGCTAACGGTGCCTTGTCGTAAGAAACAAGCCTCCGTTCTGAGGTAAAAATCTCCGACATAACCAGAAAACGGGCATCTCCTCGTCATTCTCACTTTGAAAAAGCCTTCTGGTTTGCTCTACGTCGAGCCTGATCTGTCTCGATAGACAGCCAGGATCGTCAAAACGCTGGCTCGCTCTAAGGCGATGATATAAAAAGACGGTGAGCCGCCTGTCGTAGAGGTCTCCATCAAAGTCGACCAAATGGACCTCGACCTGAGGAACGGTCACGTCACCAAAGGTGGGATTGATCCCCACGGAGATAGCCGCAGCGGATATCCTCTCATCAACGATGGCCTTTCCGGCATACACCCCCGAGGCGGGAAGCGCCTTCGATTCGGGAACCTTGAGGTTCGCAGTGGGGACAGCCATGAATCGTCCTCGGCCACGGCCCCTTATGACGGAACAAGTCATAAAGAACGGATATCCCAAGAAAGTCCGCACCCTGTACACATCTCCCCGAAGAAGCAGGTCTCTAATTCCCGTGCTACTTACCACCGTCCCCTCAAGCTTGAAGGGGGAAACGACCTCTAAAGGAATTCCTCGCATCCTGCAGAGTTTTTGCAAAACTTCTGGATTTCCCAAACGAGCTCTGCCGAAACGAAAATCATGACCCACGACAACCCCTGAGAGGCCGATATGACTGTCCAGATATTGGAAGAATTCCTCGGGAGCCATGGACGATAGATCAGGAGAAAAAAGCAAAGAATGAACCCGGGGGATTCCCAAGAAAGCCGCGATGCGCTCCTTTTCCTCATCGGTAAATAGCAGAGGCATCTGTCCCCCAGACAGGACCCATCGAGGATGAGGGGTAAAGGATACAACCGACCAGGGCACGCCCTCCCTTTCCGCCAAGGCCGACGCCCTGACCAGCAGCCTCTGATGCCCTCGATGATACCCGTCGAAAGCACCGAGAACGACGATCACAACGGCTCCCCTCCTGAAAAAACGTTGGTCTCAGGGACGAGCATTCCCCTTTGCTCCACGACCTCGAAACGACACATGGAAAGGACACCATCTCCCAATACCATGAGAGGACCGTCGGGAACTGTCGCTCTGGAGACAACCTGAGCTCGGTCCAGAGGCACGGGAAGACCGTTTCGTAACCGCTCAGCCAGATCGCTCGAAATCTGGTATGTCGCATACGCCCGAGAGATCGTCGTCAAAGGCAACAGAGCACCCAGCAAATCTGACCGATCCGGCGGGATCTCGGGATCGAACGGAATACCGTGATAAGCGAGATCGAAGGGGCCCGTAGCAGTTCGTTTAAGAGATCGGAGATGGCCACCACAGCCCAGAAAATCCCCGATATCCCGCGCCACACTCCTGATATAGGTCCCCTTGTGACAAATCACCTGAAGGCCAATCTCCGGCGGATCGCTGGTCACGCTGAGAACGCGGATCGACTTGATGTACACTGGCCGAGGAGAGAGAACGACATCCTGCCCCTGGCGAACTATGGTATGAGCCCTCTGTCCCTGTACTTTAAGCGCCGAGACAGCGGGGGGGCGCTGCATTCGTACTCCCAAAAATGAGGGCAGAATCTTCCGAACAAGATTCTCGGAGAGGTTTGGGACCTCTGATTCTGCCAGGATCTCTCCCGCCCCATCGTCGGTGGAGGTCGTTATTCCAAGACGGACGGTCCCCACGTACGTCTTGGGCAAGGCCATGACATACTGGCAGAATCTGGTAGCCTTTCCTACAAGGACGATAAGCTGCCCTTGGGCCGTAGAGTCCAGGGTCCCGGCGTGACCTACTTTGTTTTTTTTGCCTACAATCCGTCTCACAGCCGAGACACATTGGGTACTCCGGACACCAGAGGGTTTATGGAGGACGAGGAAGCCTCCATCACAATCGGTTTTGAATTTCACCGATGACATCGTCGATCACCTCGTTCATGGTACCGCTCAGTCGGCAACCCGATGCATTTGGATGCCCACCACCACCCCACAAGCTGGCAACCGATCTAACGGACAGATCGCCTACGGATCGAAGACTCACCTTAATGTCGTCACCAGCCTCGACGAACAGTACTCCCACCACGGTGTCGGAGATTCGCATGAGGGCGTTGATCAATGTCTCGGTATCATCGGGAACAGTGCCAGTCTCATCGAAATCCCTCATCCCCAGCCAGGAGTAACACACCCCATTACGCCAAACTATCCGTTGAAACGCCCTTCCCCACAGGTGCAATCTCGAGGGCGAATCATTATGATACAGAAGACGATTCATACCTTGAGGAGAGACCCCCTGATCCAGAAGTTCGGCCACAACCCGGAGAGTTTCCCCCGTGGTATTTGAAAAGGAAAGCCCTCCCGTGTCAGTGACGATAGCGACGTAGATGGCCTCCGCCATAGGAAGAGTCGGAATCACTCCCAGATCAGAGACCAAACCATGGATCATTTCCCCTACCGACGAGACCGACGCAATCCAGTTGACCGTTCCAAATCGGGGATTATCCCCGTGATGGTCGATTACCACCAGATTCGCAGCTTTCTCAATGCCAGGAAGCCCCCTGTCGGGGGTGCTAACATCCACGGTCACCACAAGCCTTTGAGCCAGGTCGTCACTCAAGGAGGGCATCACACGATAGAGATCCCCACAGGGGATGAAGTCGTACCGATGAGGAAGAGGGTCGGCGCCTCCCCAGAGCACGTTCTTTCCGAGGAACTGCCCGATCTGCAAAAGAGCACTGGCCGCCCCCAAAGTATCCCCATCGGGTTTGACGTGGCTGATCAGCAACCATTCAGGAGCTTCCTTCAAGGCAGCGACGACTCGACGCCGATCCTCAGAGGTCATCGTCATCTCCGCCTTTTGAAGGGAGCGATACGACCTGATCCAAAAGCCGGTCAATAGAGCGACCGTATTCCGCACTGCTATCGTAGACAAAACGAAGCTCAGGCACCGTACGCATCCTTAGGCTTTTGGCAAGAGAACTCCGGATAAAAGAACGAACCTTTTTCAACGCATCGGCCACAGCACGACGATCTTCGGGGAGCAATGTCGTGAAGTACACCTTGGCAAATTTAAGATCCTTGGCACAATCGACCCCGGTGATCACTGCCCCTCTGACCGCCTCATTCTTGACCGAGAACTCCAGGAGGCGGGAAATCTCCCTCTGCAATTCCTTGTTCACTCGGTCGATACGGAAAGCCGCCACGACGATCACCTCGTTTCATATAGTGAATTCACTAAAAAACTGTCGGAGGCCCCTACAGGAGACCTCCGACTCGGCGGTTTCTCTATACTACAGGGTTCTCTTTTCTTCAATCAACTCGTAGGCCTCGACCACGTCACCTTCCTTAATATCCTGGAACTTGGCAAAGCTCATACCACACTCGTATCCTGAGGAAACTTCCTGGACATCGTCCTTAAAGCGACGGAGAGCTGACAGCTCCCCTTCCCAGAAGACGACCCGATCCCGTACGAGCCGAACCTTGGATCCCCGTTTAATAGATCCTTCGGTGACCATGCACCCCGCAACCTTGCCCACCTTGGGGACCTTAAAGATCTCCCGAATCTCGGCCTGCCCGACAACGCTCTCTCGAATATGAGGTGCCAACATACCCTCCATGGCCGCTTTAATATCGTCGATAATGTCATAGATAACCCGGTAGAGACGGATCTGAACATGCTCTTTCTCCGCCATCTTCTTCGCGTTGGCGTCAGGACGAACGTTGAAACCGATAACGATAGCGTCTGACGCTGAAGCCAGCATAATATCGGACTCTGAAAGGCCTCCGACCCCGGTGTGAACGATGTTGATACCAACCTCGTCGGTAGCCAGCTTATCCAGCGAACCAATAAGGGCCTCCACGCTGCCTTGAACATCGCATTTGAGAAGCAAGTTCAGCAAGGGAGTCTCTCCATCCCGCATTTTTGTGTAGAGCTCCTCCAAAGTCATCCGAGGGGCGATCTTGTTGGCCTCCCGACGACGTTCCTGTTCTCTGGCCGAGATGCAATCCCTGGCTTCCTTTTCGTTTTCAGCGACTACAAAACGCTCACCTGGCTGAGGAACGTCATTCAGGCCCAGAATCTCCACGGCCGTGCTGGGCCCAGCGGTCTTCACCTGCTTGCCCGACGCATCAATCATGGCTCGAACCTTTCCCCAGGCCGAGTCCAGGAGGACGATATCCCCCCGGCGCAGAGTTCCCTGTTGGACCAGAACAGTTGCCACCGAGCCCTTGCCCTTGTCCAACTCAGCCTCAATGACCACGCCCTCGGGCGTCACGGTAGGATCGGCTTTCAATTCCTCCATCTCTGCCACCAGGAGGACCATCTCCAACAACTGGTCCAGGTTCTCGCCTGATTTGGCGGACACATGAACCATGATGGTGTCGCCTCCCCAGGCTTCTGGCACCAGACCGTGATCACTCAGCTGTTGTTGCACTCTATCGGGGTTGGCACCAGCTTTGTCAATTTTGTTGACCGCCACAATGATAGGGACACCCGCCGCCTTAGCATGATTAATCGCTTCCACTGTCTGGGGCATGACACCATCGTCAGCTGCGACAACGAGGATGGCAATGTCCGTACACTGGGCTCCTCTGGCTCTCATGGACGTAAAGGCCGCATGTCCCGGCGTATCTAAGAAGACGATGTCCTTATCACCATGACAAACCCTGGAGGCTCCAATATGCTGGGTAATACCACCAGCCTCCCTCGCAGTAATGTTGGTGTTCCTGATGGAATCCAGGAGGGTTGTCTTACCGTGATCTACGTGCCCCATAACAGTAACGATGGGAGCCCGAGGACAGAGGTTATCCCCTCGAAGAACCGGCTTTTTGGCAACAGTGAGAGGCTCCTCCTGAGGCTCTGGTGGAGCCCACTCCAGATCCACCGAATACGCCTCCGAGAGGATGGCTAAAATCGTGTCATCCACGGAAGCCGTGGCGGGAGCCATTATCCCCTCAGCGATAAGGGTCTTAACGACCTCGGCAGGAGAGACATCGATCATTTCAGCGACATCCTTGACCGTCGCCCCCTCGGGCACTGAGCAGGAACAGCGCTCAAGAATACCCTTTTCACCAGAGCCGGAATCTCCGTTTTTGATGTAGTCCTCCACACGCTGAGCCGTCTCCAGTTCCAGAGAGCTCATATGGCTTTTTGCCTCAATTTCAAGACCTCGCAGAACCTCCATAAGGTCTTTATTGCTCATATCCAGCATCTTTGCCAGTTCATATACCCGAATTTTACTCAACGGCCTCTCCCCCTTCGACAAGTTGATCAATGACGAGGCCCGTCAGCCCTTCTCCTTCGGGGAGAGCCACAACCTGACATCGAGACAGACCGATAATGGACCCCAGTTCCCTTCGATCAACTCGGCCAAGCCGCACAACCCGATGCTGACAGCCTTTTTGCACACCCAGTGATCGCCTGAGAGCATCCGAATGATCAGAGGACAAGACGATCACGTATCTTTTTTTCCCTTTTTTAGTCACAGAGAGGACTCGATCCTGACCGATAACCAAAAGCCCTGCTCTTCTGGCAAGTCCAATAGTTGCCCGCCATGAAGCTTTACCGCTCATGATGTGGGGCCCCCGAAGCTTGGGTCACCAATGACCGATACACGTCGTCGGGGACATGACACCGAAGTGCCCGATCCAAGCATCGTCTCCTTCTGGCGGTCTCAATACACAAGAGCTCAGGGCAAACGTAAGCCCCTCGACCATCTGTTTTGCCCGATTCATCCAGGATAACCGAACCATCGGGACGACGGACAACTCGAATGAACCACCTCGCGACATCTCGGCGTCGGCAACTCACGCACATTCTGGGATTTTTCGAGATAGCGTTTCTCCCCCCGGGCATGACCGTACGATCTCTCAGGGAATGTCCTCGAAGAGGTCCTGTAACGTGGGCATAGAATCCCTCTCCGGTGCAGCCATGGAGTTGATATCGACCTTCCATCCTGTCAAGCGAGCTACAAGACGAACGTTCTGCCCGGCCTTACCTATCGCGAGAGAGAGCTGATCAGGTCTGGCAAAAACCCGGACGGACTTCTCCTGCTCCAGCACCGGCTCCACCCGAAGAATCTTAGCGGGGGACAGAGCATTTCGGATATATTGTAACGGATCGTCACTCCAGATAACCACGTCAATTTTCTCACCGTCCAGCTCGTTGCTGATGGTCTTGATCCTGGCCCCTCCGTTGCCGACACAGGCCCCCACAGGATCGACATTGGGGTCTAGTGTGCTCACAGCGATCTTAGCCCGAGCCCCTGCTTCCCGAACGATACCGTGGATCTCAACCACGCCATTGGCTATCTCAGGAACCTCAAGCTCCAAGAGGCGACGCAGAAGGCCCGGATGGGTCCGAGAGACAACGATCCTTGGTCCCCTGGTCGTCTGACGTACATCCAGAAGATAGAACTTCATTCTCCCACCAAGCTCGTACGTTTCACCGGCCATGCGTTCCTCCCGAGGAAGCATGGCCTCGGTACGATCACTGATTCGAACCAGCACCTGATCGTTTTCAGCCTTGAAGATCACCCCGTTGACTAAATCACCGATCCGCTCGGAGAATTCGTTGAAGACGATCTCTCGCTCTGCGTCCTTAAGCCTCTGGATAATTACCTGACGAGCCGTCTGAGCGGCGATTCTGCCAAATGTCTCTGGAGCAATATCCACAGGCGTCCGAACCATGTCCCCTTCGACCAGACCGGGGTGCCCGAGAGCAGCGGCCTCCTCCGTAGAGACCTCTCCATCAGAGCTCCTTACATCGTTGACCACCCGACGAATCTCGACGATGGAGATCTCGCCGGTTTCACCGTCGATATGGACCTCCGGCTCAAGATTTTTTTCCTTAAACTTCCTGTAGGCCGAGGCTAAAGCAGCCTCAATACTTCCCAGGATGATCTCCTGAGAGAGTTTTCGTTCCTCGGTGAGCTGTCTCAGAGCTCGAATGAAGTCGCTCCCCAACTGCATTACCCTTCCTCCTCCTGCCCGTTCCGCTGTTTCTTTCTCTTTTTTCTTCTAGTCTTGGGTTTTTTCTGCACATCAAACACGTATTTAAGTCGAGCCGACGAGACGACGTCCCAGGGAATCTCCAGCTCTCCCTCGTCGTTTTCGATCCGAACCAAGCCTTCCTCAGCAGCCACAATCCGACCGGTTATGCGCCGGTGTCCTTGAAAGGATTCCCGAAATTTGACGACAGCTGTCCGGCCAAGGAAGCGAAAAAAATCCTCCCAAGAGCACAAAGGCCTCTCAAGACCGGGAGAACTGACCTCCATGTAGTATCGACCATCGAGAAGGTCTTCGCCCCGGGCATCCAGGGTTCGATTGATCTCTCGGGAAACGATCTCACAATCTCGTACCGAGACGCCCCCTAAAGTATCGATGTAAATCCTCACGAAAGAAGCTCCAGACTCCTTTTTCAACTCCACACCGACAAACTCGTACCCCAGATCCTCGACGATCCGTCTGAGATTCTCACGTGAAAAGGTCAATCCCTCTGTATGCACCCGTCTCGACTCCTTTGAGTGTACAGCTTAAAAAAAAGCGAAGAGTGGGAAGGCCCACTCTTCTCGCATCAGGACAAGTATCCCACGTCCCACCCAGAGTGTACCATGGGGGGGCAAAAACGACAAGAGCGACCGATTATTCCATAGCTTCATAGAGGAAATCACTCCACCAGAGATCGACTGTGGCAGAAAAATCCTCCTCAGGGAGAATATATAACTCACCGTCGCTGAGGACCTCTTCACTGAGACTGGACAGATCGTCCAGATTAGCCCAGTACGGGCTTGTCGCATCCTTAATGCGACTATACAGACGAGCCTCTTGAGCACTCACATCTCTTCTCCCCTCATCATGGAAGTTCGTCCTAGTCTACCCAATAGTTCGGTGCCTCCTTGGTAACAACCACGTCGTGAGGATGACTCTCCTTCACCGATGCAGACGATATCTTCACGAACCGGGCCAGATGGTGCAGGTCGTCGATATTCGCAGCGCCAGCATACCCCATGCCGGAGCGAATCCCACCGACAATCTGGAACAGAACGTCTCCCGCCGATCCCTTATAGGCTGCCAGTCCCTCGATGCCCTCGGGTACCAGTTTATTTTCCTTCGCGCCTTCCTGAAAGTATCGGTCGGTACTGCACCCGCTTCTCATGGCTCCCATGGACCCCATCCCCCGATAGTTTTTATAGGAACGCCCATGGTAGATGATGACCTCTCCGGGGCTCTCTTCAGTTCCTGCAAGGAGCGAACCAATCATGACAGAGTCAGCACCAGCGGCCAGAGCCTTAACAGCGTCCCCTGAGTACCGGATACCGCCATCGGCGATGACCTTAACTCCTTTGGGCACAGCCACCGAAGCTACGTTCATTATAGCAGCCAACTGAGGAACTCCGATACCAGCAATAATCCTGGTCGTACAGATAGACCCAGGCCCTACTCCAACCTTGACGGCGGAAACTCCCCGTTCGATCAGGGCCTCGGCCGCCTCGGCAGTCGCGATGTTCCCCCCCACCAAGGGAAGGTCAGGGTGACGTTTCCTGATGGCCGAGATGGTATCCAGGACCTTACGGGCATGGCCGTGTGCTGTATCCACCACCACAAGATCGACCCCTGCATTGACGAGTCCATCGACCCTGTCGAAAACATCCCGCCCCACTCCCACAGCAGCTCCAACCCGGAGGCGCCCCGATTCGTCCTTGGTCGCATTGGGAAAATCCTTCGCCTTCTGAAGATCCTTGATGGTGATGAGCCCCTTCAGAATGCCAGAATCGTCCACGATGGGGAGCTTCTCCACCTTGTGACGCATAAGTATATGCTGAGCATCATCCAGGGTGGTACCCTCGGGTGCGGTCACCAGTTTATCCTTCGTCATCACATTTTGAATAGGCTGATCAAAATCCCGAATGAACCGTAGATCCCGGTTGGTGATAATCCCCACAAGTCGCTTCCCCTGATCGACGATCGGGACCCCGGAGATATGGTAATACGACATGAGTTCCATTGCCTGGGACAGGAGGTCGTGAGGATGGAGATAGAAGGGATCGACAATAACCCCTGACTCGGATCGCTTGACCTTATCAACTTCAGCCACCTGACGTTCCGGCGTCGTGTTCCGATGAACGACACCCAGTCCACCTTCACGAGCCACAGCGATGGCCAAACGACCTTCGGTGACCGTATCCATAGCAGCACTACAGATGGGTATATTCAAGCCTATCTCTGGAGTCAACCATGTCTGGACCTGAACCTCCGAGGGAAGGATCTCGCTCTGCCGGGGCTCAATCAAGACGTCGTCAAAGGTAAGCCCCTCATAGGACACGAATTTCTCATTAAAATTCATAAAAACCTCCTTATAGATTCAGACCTCTCTCGCCACCATGCCCCACCCAATTCATCAGCAGGGCGTGACCGTGACCACCGCGTAACACGTCATGGCCTCACCCTGTCCCACCGGGCCAATCCCCTCTCCTGACTTGACCTTCAGGTTAATCCGTCGCCGCCCATCGTTCCACAGACATTCAAGTTTGTTCACGATATCCTCTACACCATCGCCGATTCTTGGAATCTGAGCATGGAGGACGATGTCGGCCCAGATAACTCCCCATCCGCAGTTTCGAAGACGGTTAATCACATCACGAAGCAACTCGTAACTGTCGGCTCCTCGGTAGGTTTCGTCAGACGCCGGGTATAAACGACCAATATCGGGTAAACCAGCAGCCCCTAAAGCGGCGTCGGAGAGAGCGTGACAGATGACGTCGGCATCCGAGTGACCATCAAGCCCCAGAGGCGATGGAATGGACACACCACCCAGGATCAGAGGACGATCGGGGACCAGAGGATGGACATCAAACCCCACCCCGGTTCGCACCGTCGCTCCAGTCGTTGCGAGTTTTTGAGCCATACTCCACTCTCCCTCAGTGGTGATCTTGAAGTTCTCCGTCTCTCCCAAAACCCAAGTAAGCTCCCGCCCAGAGGCTAGCCATGGCTCAGCTTCATCCCGAACCAACGGAGAGGAAGACTCCAGAACATCAAGGAGACTCTCCCGGTGGAAACCCTGAGGTGTCTGGGTCATCATCAGTCCATCTCGATCAACGGAGCTCATGACGGATTCCCCCTCACGAATGCGCTTGGCGGCATCGACCACGGGGAGCAGGGGAATGACTCCTCGACATTCGGTCACAGCGGACATGACGGAGCGACACAAATCCGGAGAGACGAATGGTCTGGCCGCATCATGTACGAGCACCCATGAAGCATCGGTTCCTCGAAGAGCGTTTCGAACCGACAGGGAACGAGTCTCTCCACCTCGAATAACCGTTACCCTGTCACTCGGGATATCCGGGGGCAATCTCTCAGGCGGGACAGTCAAAATCACGTCATCGATACCGGATGCACGAGCGGCCCCTGCGGCCCATTGCCAGACAGGACGTTTCCCCAGAAGACGAAATTGTTTTGGTTGGCCACCCAGTCGCTGTCCTGATCCGGCAGCCATGATCAGAAACGCCCACGAATTTTTCACGAAAAAACCTCTCGACGCACTCTGCCAAAGATCATTCGCCCGGCCGATGTCTGGAGCATGGACGTGACAACGACCTCCACTCGACGACCTATATACGCCTCACCGTCCTCGACGACAAGCATGGTCCCGCTGTCCAGATACCCTATCCCCTGCTGAGGCTCCTTACCCTCCCGAATGACATCCACGATCACGTTCTCCCCAGGAAGATAGGCAGGCTTCATGGAATTCGCCAGATCGTTGACGTTAAGCACGACGATCTCCTGGATTTCAGCGACCTTGTTCAGATTGTAGTCGGTGGTCAGGATTTTACCCCCAATCCGACGAGCCAGCGCGATCAGACCACTATCCACCAAGTCCACGTCCAACTCCTTCAATCCAACCTCGGTTATGACCAAATTCAAGGAAGGAGCCCCTTGAAGAGCTTTAACAACATCCAACCCCCGGCGGCCACGAGCTCTTCGCCCTGGGTCCTTGGAGTCGGCCACCGACTGAAGTTCGGAGAGAACAAATCGAGGGAGCACGACAACTCCCTCAAGAAAACCGGCGTGAACAACGTCCAGGATTCGTCCGTCGATGACGACGCTGGTGTCCAGGATCTTTGCAGGCACCGCAAGGGAAAAATCGTCCTTCCCGGACTCTCCACGGTTTTTTCGAAAAAGAAGCCGTTGCCGAAGCGTCATGAAGGACGCAAAAAAGCCCCTGATATCCTCCTGACGGTTAACGAAAAGCCGAGCCAGGACATACCCGATGACCAAGTTGAGAAAAAACGCTACGTAGGGGCCAAGCGGCAAGCCAGCAAAGGGCATAGCCATCAAATTCGCCAACAGAAGCCCCACAAAGAGGCCTGTTGTAGCTGCTGTAATGTCCTGCCATTTGGTGGTTTGAAGGTTTTTTTCGAATAAAGAGCTCATAAAGCCGAGAACCCGAAAGAAGAGCGGAGCAATCAAAAAGCCTATACCGCTGAATATGAGGACGCTCCCCCCGTTGAGGAACGCCTGTATCCAAAATCGGTCCACGTCAATCCGTTGAGATAAGAGGGATACCACCATGGCAGACAGCTGGTAGCCAGCGATACCACCCAAAATCGTCAGCAAAGCCCTGCAGATCCCCCCCATGATTTTAATGAGACCGTCGGTCATAGAGACACCCCTTTCTCGCCCGATGCGGATGAAATGCTATTATCGACCATCGTCCTGAACGACGATCCTGGTATCCATGGCAGCGTGCAAGGTTACCCGATCAGCAAATTCGATGCTGCCCCCAACAGGCAAACCATAGGCGAGTCGGGTTTTTTTCACCGTTTTTAAAGGCCGAAGGGCTGCCAAGACAGCGTGATAGGTCATATCCCCCTCGACTCTGGGATTGGTAGCGATGATGACCTCGGAAACAGATCGTTCGTTCACCAGGTCAAGAAGCCTTTCCAAGACCCCGCTGGGGATGTCCCGACCATCCAAAGGAGAGACATTCCCTCCCAAAACGTAATACAGGCCGTCGTAAACGCCGGCCTGCTCAATACTGAGAAGATCTTCAATACCCTCGACCACACAGAGAATCGAACGGTCCCTCAAAGGGTCAGAACATACGTGACAAGGCTGTCGGTCCGTGAGGTTACCGCAGATATGACAGACCGTCAGAGCGTCCTTCAGGGAAAAGAGCGCATCAGCCAATTCCCGAGCATACCCATCGGGAGCCTGAAAAACGAAGAACGCCATCCTTCGGGCGCTCTTCTCCCCAACCCCGGGAAGCCGCTTCAAGAGCCCAATGAGGCGCTCAAACGGAGAGGGAAGGGCCATTTAAAACCCCAATCCCAGAGCTCCACCCAGTCCGCCGGTAACCTGGCCCATCCTCTCCTGGGCTACCTCCTGCCCCTTTCGGACGGCATCGCTCACAGCCGCCAAGACCAGATCCTCCAACATCTCTACATCCTGGGGATCGACCACCTCCGGCGCAATACGCACCGACAGGATCTCGCCATGTCCGTTGGCCACGGCAGTCACCATACCACCTCCGGCGTTGCCCTCTACTCGCTCGTCCCCCAGAGACTCCTGAATACGCTGCACCTGGGCCTGCATTCTCTGAGCCTGTTTCATCAGATTGTTCATCTTCACCTGAATACGCCCTCCGTTTCCTGATGGTCACCCATGATGATACGACATCCCTTCCCGTATCGTCCATGCCCGATAGATCTGCTCCGAGAGGAGGAGAAGACACATCTCGTGGGTCATGGTCATTGGGGACAATGATAGCATCTCGTCGCTCCTTTGGCGAACCTCCCAAGAAACACCGAAGGGACCTCCCACGACAAAAACCAGGCGCCCGGAAACGCTCTCCAATGTGGAAAAAAGGTGGGACGAGAAGCGAACGCTTGGCATAGAATCCCCTGCTTCGTCCAGGAGAACTGCATGATCCCTGGGCGAGAGCTCTTTCAATATGGCCCGACCTGTTCTTTCCATCGCCGTCTCCGGCGCACCTCCTCGAACATCGGGCAGAGAGCGTATGTCGAGAGGAAAAGACGAGGGAAGTCGCCTAACGTATTCGGCAATACCCTCCCGAATAAATCGCTCTTTGGGTTTCCCAACGGTGATAATGCGAAGTTTCATGTCCGTCGCTTCTTTTTAGTCAGTTTTTTCACGGCATACCGCTCCTGTCGTTCTCTTTCCGACAAGGTCTCAGAGATCTTCTTACGCTCAGCCAACAGAGAGGGCAGTATATTGTGTTCCAAAGTATTAATCTTCAAGTTCGTCTTCTTCAGTTCCCGTTCGAAGGATTGAATCTTGCTCCTAAGGGTTACGAACTCCCACAGGAGAGACTCGGATTGAGCGATAAGCTCCAGAAAATCGTCGACGTACAGACAGGAAAGAGCAGGATCCATGGCTAAGGGGAATCGACGAGTTATTGACGATGCCTCGGGCTCGAAGACACTGTACCGACATCCCATGACAGATTCTCTGGTACAGCGAAGGGTCACGAGGGGGCGCTGGAGCCTCAAGAGCTGGATCGTAGAGACTCCATCGTGAATCCTGATCATGCCGTATAGGATACCCAGCCGACGGGAGAGGTCCCTGAACGTCTCCTGAACCTTAATGTAGCGACGACGCTCCTCCTCAAGAACCCGAAGAACAGCGTCTCGTTTTTTCTCTAAAAGCCCCTTTCCCAGCTGGACATCCCGAATTCTTGCGGAGACCTCAAGGAGCCGATCCCGAGTGATGGCGGTGGTCACGACCGCCTCCCTCTTTGGAGAACCAGTTCACTCGGCAGCTTGTACAGCTCCTGATCGGGAAGTTCTCTCAGGGCCATCCAGGCTCTCTCGAAGGACTCGCTTATGGTTCGTCCCCCATCGTCCTGCTGGACGAAAGTTTTCTCGAACATTTCCCCGAATCGAATATATCGATGTTCCGTATCCGTAAGTCCATCGTCGCCCACGATGAGCCGGAGCTTGACCAGTTCCCGAGCTTTAGCGTATGACGAATATAACTGATCGGCCATAGCACGATGATAGTCAACGGTCTGCGCCTTGCCAATCCCCTTGTTCATCAAGCGGCTGAGGCTAGGCAGGACGTCAACCGGCGGAAATATCCCCCGATCATGAAGCTCTCGCCCCAAAACAATTTGCCCCTCGGTGATGTACCCTGACAGGTCGGGCACGGGATGAGTCATGTCATCGTCAGGTATCGTGATGATGGGAATCTGGGTGAGACTCCCGGGCGAGCCATCGATACACCCAGCCCGTTCGTACAGCTCAGCCAGATCCGAGTACATATATCCTGGGTACCCCCGACGTCCTGGAACCTCCTCCCGGGCCGCACTGATTTCCCGAAGGGCGTTGCAGTAGTGAAGCATATCCGTCATAACCACCAAAACATCGTAACCTTTTTGAAACGCAAAGTACTCGGCCACTGTGAGGGCCATCCTCGGGGTTAAGAGACGTTCTGCTGCTGAGTCCCCCGCCAGGTTGATGAAAAAGACGCCTTTTTCTATAGCTCCCGTATCCCGAAAGGAATCGAGAAAATACTGAGCTTCACGCTTGGTGATTCCCATTGCGGCAAAAACGACGAGAAACTGTCGATGCCCGCCAGGCTTGGAATGCCTCACGATAGAGGTAGCTACCTGGTTAGCGGGGAGCCCTGGCCCGGCAAAAACAGGGAGTTTCTGCCCCTTAACCAAGGTATTCATGAGATCCACCGAAGAAAGCCCCGTCTGGATAAACGACCGGGGGCTCCTCCGACGAGCCGGATTGATGGGAAGCCCTGATACAGGCAGCCGGTCCTCACAGAAGAGAATTTCCTGACCGTTCTCGTCCTGCCCCCGTCCGTTGAGGACCTTACCAATCAGGCTGGTCCCCACCGGCACGGTCACCACGTCCCTATCAAGCCAGACGGTGGTCTCGCCGGTAGGGAGCCCCATGGCCCCGTCGAAGAGTTGGACCACACACAGATCCCCTTCAATCTGAAGGATCTGCCCACGACGGGTCTCCGTCGGATCGACCACGGTTACCAACTGACCGTATCCGGCGTTTCGGACCCCTTTAACGAAAAGCAAAGGACCGGCGACAGTTGAGACGGATCTGTATCCTTCTCTATAAAGAGCCATTGGGATGCACCGCCGCGTTTTTGAGAGTTTCGTCCAATTCTTCAAGCCAGTGAGAGAAGGCCGCCTCCAGCTGATTTTCGTCCCGCAAACGCAAGGAGAGGAGATCCTGAAGCAGGGTCAGACCTGAGAGATCCTCGAATCGCAAACCGTCCTCCATGGCCCGGAGGATACGGGCATCCAG
The DNA here is from genome assembly GCA_002748665.1 of Dethiosulfovibrio peptidovorans. Lineage (NCBI taxonomy): Bacteria > Thermotogati > Synergistota > Synergistia > Synergistales > Dethiosulfovibrionaceae > Dethiosulfovibrio > Dethiosulfovibrio peptidovorans. The sequence goes on from PDTB01000016.1 coordinate 104,429, forward strand.
ATCCCGAAGTCCCTGAAGGAGCATCGCCTGTTTTCTGGGGTAGGTGCAGGCGTCCGCTGGATCAAAGGCATTTTGCTGAAGGTAGACCGTCTTTAAGAGATCGACAAACGTAAGAGTCCATTTGTCTAATTCCGACAGACCATCCCTCCCCACCAGCTGCACCAGGGATCGAAGCTCCTTCTCAGAGGCAAGCTTATCCCGAAGAAACCCCCTGAGGTCGATCCATTCCGAGGAAAGCTCCTTCTCGTAAAAACCCTGGAGTTCCTGATCATACAGGCTGTAGCTCTGATTCCAATGGATAGAGGGGAAATGACGTTGCTGAGCTAATCCCTTGTCCAGCGCCCAGAATACCCCTGAGAGACGCAGGCTCGTCTGGGTGACGGGTTCAGAGAAATCCCCACCTGCCGGAGAAACAGCGTTAATCACGGTCACGGAACCTTCCCTGTCAGGCTTTCCCAGAGGACGGCATCGTCCAGCCCTCTCGTAGTACTCGGCCAGGCGACTGCCCAGATAAGCCGGGTACCCCTCCTCCCCTGGCATCTCCTCAAGGCGACCACCAATCTCCCGCAATGCCTCGGCCCAACGAGATGTGGAGTCCGCCATGAGAGCGACGTTCAACCCCATGTCCCGATAGTACTCCGCCACGGTGATGCCCAGATATACGCTCGCCTCTCTGGCAGCGACAGGCATGTTCGAGGTATTCGCTATCAGGACCATTCGATCCATCAGGGGAGCCTCTCTGTACGGATCCTTAAGCTGGGGAAATTCCTCTAAAACCTCGGTCATCTCGTTACCTCTCTCACCACAGCCAATATAGACGATGACGTCGGCATCGCACCATTTGGCAACAGCTTGCTGGGTCACGGTCTTGCCCGTTCCAAAACCACCAGGAAGAACGGCAGCCCCACCCATAGCGAGGGGAAATAGGGTATCGAGAACCCTTTGACCGGTGATCAGGGGACGTTCGAGAGGGAGACGTCGACTCACAGGCCGAGGACGACGGACATCCCAGCTCTGGACCATGGACAAACTCCACCCATCCGTCGTGACAACCTGGGCATCGACGGGATACTCTCCCTCTGGGAGAACAGAGCGAACAACAGATCCAGAGAAGCCTGGGGGGACCATGATGGAATGCATCACGGCATCGCATTCCTGAACAGTACCCACCACGTCACCGGAGGCGATCTCGTCACCCACGCTGCTCCGAGGAACAAATCGCCACGTCCGCTGACGATGTATCGGCGACAGGTATGCCCCTCGTTTCAAGAAGACTCCGTCCTCTCCGAGCACTTTCAGGGGACGACCGATGCCGTCCAGCACCGACCCCAGAAGCCCAGGAGCGAGCTCCACCGACAGGAGACGACCGGTAAAGGAAAGAGGGTCACCAACCTGAAGGCCATCGGCGTTCTCATAGACCTGGATATCCACCTCACCGGCTCGAACGCGGACCACCTCGCCCAAAAGCCGCTGAACCCCCACATGGACAACCTCATACATGATGACAGAAAAGGACACCCGAGACCGTATCACCGGCCCGGCAATGCCCCAGACGAACGATTCACGCTTCATCCCGCCACCTCCTGCATGTCCAACTCCGGCAAAGGAAGCCAGAGGGGGAGTTCCATGGTCTCAAGGCGGGATCTGAGCTCGGGTGCTAGACGGGCAAACCAGCCCTCGTCGACGACGACACAGATCAAATCTCGACGCTCTAAGAGCGCTGGAAGAAGCGACAAGAGGTCGTCGGGGTCCTGACAAAGCACCGGTTCAAGCCCTACAAGACTCCAAAGATCGATAAACAAGGGTTCTCCCAAAACAACCGCTTCCCCCTGACTCAGCACGCACGACGCCTCCCCTTGATTTTTTTCTCAACCATCCATAGGGCACCTCTAAAAACCTCCATCCGAGTCTCCCAGCCTCAGGTCGTTCCGACGGAGCCCCGACCATGCCCAAGAATCCATACAGCCTCAATAGCGGCATTCAATGCGGGGATATTCGCCTGATCGGCGATGGAGGGTACGATGGCTACATCTTCCCCCCCCTGAAAAAAAGTGAACGAATTTTATCGGCCTCTAAGCCAGAGGCCAAACCTACCGCCAGAATATTCAGATTACGCCACTCAACCATTTGACGGGCCATATATGCGATGGCCATGCCTATACTCAGGGGATCGTACGTGCGCTGCTCCAACTGCCATCGAACAAACTTTTCCTGAAGCAAACGTCCAAGTTCAGGGGGGAGTGAGCCCTCTACGAGCTGCAGGTCACCCCAAGGTGTTCCCCGAAGGAGCTTCTCGATCGACGACTCCTCCATCAGGCTCTTCGTCGAGAGCCACGCTCCACCGTCGAGGTAAGCCACCGGACAATCTGAGGTGTCAATATCCCGTCGAAACCAGATATGCAGATTCCAGAGATCGACCATCCTGCCAAGAAACTCGGAGACCATCCGAGCCCCCTGTCCCGAGCGGTCCAGGACCTCTCGACACCTGTCCAAAAGCCCCGAAAGATACGCCCGTTCAGCCCTGGGGACAGAGCCGTTTTGCCGAAGGATCAAAAAGGCTTCAAACAGGGCCTGGACCACGGGGTTCTCCACGTTATAGCAACGTTCCAAGACATCTACAATCCGATCACAGTCAACCCAGAGATCGTGAAAAAAGGAGCTACTCAACATTCCATAGTCATGCCACCGTGGGGGCATATTGGAGAAATTGTTCCCATCGTACTTTCGAAGCAGCGCCCTGCCGTTAAACACATCGGAGCGAACGCACAAGGGCCACATGAGATCAAACGGCTCGCCATCGGCCAAGGACACGACCCATCGAAACCGCTCAGAGGACCCGGAAATCAGAGCCACCTCAATTCGATCAAGGGTCGATGCGTCAGAGGTGGCAAGCTCTCTGCGATAGTGGAGAGAATAGAAACTTGAGAGTAAAGCCTGCTCCACGTCATCCAGAGAGGCCTCAGCCATGCGGTCGAAAAACTCCTCCTCGTAAAATTGTTCCCATCGCCCTCTTAGACGAGCATTAAGATATCCGTAATTTTCCCAGGAGAGACCTATCCTCGTCAAGAAGCCCTTCGAAGAGGACCGCCAGCTCTCGGACAACCTCCGGGAAAATCTTTTCAAGGCGAACCCTGAGGGTGTTCTCAAGGACAATCCCTCCTTCGTCAACGGTCGCCACACAGCCACCCCATGGATCCTCAGATACTGGGGTTACCTTGTAGCCCTCTTGCGCCATGACCTCCGCCAGATCCTCCGGCACAGCCAGGATGGCATCAGGACCGAGCACCGACAAAGCCTCGTCCGCCAGAATACGAAGCCCTCGAAGACGGGCCTCTCGGGAGGAAAGACGCTCCATAATGGCCTGCTCCAAAGCCAGCCGAACTTTCGAAAGAAAGTCTGATCGAAGCCGGTCGAGATCCTTTTGGATCGCTCCCCGGAGGCGAAGATCCACCATACACCGAAGGTCAGCGACCTCCCGTGCGTGTTTTTCCCGAAGACGACCGATCTGAACCTCCACCGCCCGACGACGATCAGCGATCATATCGGCGATCTCCTCCTCAAGTTGGGCTCTGGCTCTCGCCAGCTCTTCCTCCCCCTCAGCACGAAGTGCTTTGAGGAAGCCCTCCAGATCAGAGTCCTTCGCCATAGGCTCACGCAAATTGAAGTATCAACATAATGGCCACCACAAACCCCAGGATCACCATGGTCTCTGGAATGGCCTCCAGGATAATCATGGAACCAGCAGCCTCAGGCTTCTCTGCAAGGGCCCCCACCGCAACACTCCCGATCTTTGCCTGAGCAAAGGCCGTAGCGATCGCAGGAATCCCGACGGCTAAAGCCGCAGCAAAAGCGATCAACGCTTTTTCCACTTGGTCGTCCTCCCTTTCCTTGAAAATGGCCTATATTGGTTCCCCCCACCGCTGTGAAACGTTCCCATAAACTCGACATAATGCAGACGAGCAGAATGAAGCCCAGACTCAGCGATGGCCAAGACAAAATTAAGAAGGTGAATGGACAAAGCGATGAAGACACCCAGAAAGGAGACCCCCAACACGTCCACAAAGCGAGACGCCACCATTGCCAGGATTGCCGATGACAGACCGATGGCACCTATTCGGACATAACTCAAGATACTCCCGAAAGAGCTCATGGACTCCACCAGACCTCCGACACCACCGCCCGCGACCAAAAAGACCAACCCCAGAATCAGCGCCGCTACGGCGACGGTGAAAAAGCCCTGAGGGATCAGCCCCTTGGCAGCACACAGAGCGCCAACCATGGCAAGAACTATGATCATGTTTCCACCCCGCTCCATCCACATATGACGAGATCGGTTTCGGATTCCTTCCCAGACACCGAGAGCGAGCCCCATCAGGATATGGGCCAAACCCAGGGCTATGGTGAACCCCAGCACCGGGATAACGGCATGGGATCGCTCAACCCAGAGAGGTTCGAACCCCAAAAGGCGATGAGCGGTGTCCCCAAAACACTCGCCATAGGCGACACCCCAGGCGACACCCCAAAAAGCCACGATCAGGAGCACGAAAGCTCCGTCGGCTATCAGAGGCTTCTTCGTTTTTTTTCGAATCGTCCAGGCCAGAATCGCCAGGATCGAACCGTACCCCACATCTCCGATGATACAACCGGCAAAGAACGGGAAGAAAATTCCGATCATCACCGTAGGATCCGTCCCATGATATCGAGGCAGGGGAACCAACCGAAGAAAAATCTCAAATGGGCGAAAAATATCTCGATTAGACAGGGCAGTGGGGACAGCGTGCCACTCGTCGGAGACTGGATATCGCCAACGGACAAAAACCTGCTCGCCAAACGCCTCGGACAGGGCCGTCAGAAGTGGATCAAGCTCGTCCTCAGGGAGCCACCCCTCCAAGAGGAAGGTCTTCCCCATTGAGGTACCCTGTTGTTCCACCACCAGCTGCTCAAGCCGTTCGTCCATAAACATGAACAAAGCTCCAAGCTTGGGACCCCATTCCTCTCTGACCCGGTCCAACGTGGCATTGATTTCAGCCACTTGTTGAGGATGTTTTGTCAGCTCCCTCTCGATCTCGTCGATACACCACAGGAGACCATGCTCCTCGGAGGAGAGCGGCGCAGTCCATGCGATGAGGCCAGAAGCTTCAAGTTCCTGTCGTATCAGGGCTCGATACTCGACGGGCACACCTATTGCGATTAAAGCCTCCTGATCGCCAAGAAAAAACGAATGATGATGGAGCTCCAGTGTCGGCCCCTGAGCGCTTTGGGACGTCAGAAGCTCCTGGAGTTTTGAGAGAAGGGATGGTATCTGGTCGTGGCGAACCCACCACAGGGAGGAGTCCCTATTGGCCTCAGTCTCAGCGGCCATGAAGGAACGAAAATGGACGGTCACATCGTGAGCAGCATGTAGTCGATCCCCATCCCGCCCCAGATCGGCCCTCCGTTGAAGGAGAGTGGAAAGCTGCTCCTTAAAATGATCCAGGCTCCTGTCGATCTCTACGATCATCTGATGAAGAGAGATGTCCGTAGCCGGCTCGACGTCAAAGAGGGAACGATCATCCAGAAGATCCCACCGATCCCACTTCAGACTTTCGATCATTCCCAGGAGTTTGCTCCTGAGAAGCCGAAGGGCATCTGCGTCCTCATCGGATATTCTGACGGCCTCTCCGTGCTCCACATGGAGCACTCCCTGGCCTTGAAGAAAGGCCACCAGATCCCTTTGCCGGGAGGCCAAGCCCCAAATCGCAAGCCGAACCATCGTTCGAATCACGGGACCACCCCCCTCGAAAATCCGGTGACTCGGTCGACAGCCCTCTCGATCAAGGAATTGAGCGAGAGAGACTCTAAACGCTTCTCAAAGGCCTGGAGTTCAATCCGATCCTCTTCTCTCCTACGGACCTCCTCGTCGAGAAGCTCCGACTCAAGAGCGCTCTTCTCCGACGCAACAGCGTCCCATGTCCGTTGAACCATCTCGTCAAGGTTGCGTATCGCCTCGGCTCTCTCGTCCTCAAGGGCCCGTCGTTTCCGCTCAAACTCGTTCTCGATCTCCAAACGACGACGCTCAAGCTCGGGGCTCTCACTCCACCCTAAACCAGTCAGCCGGTCAGACTCCATGTGCGGATCCGCCTTCCATAAGGAACTCACAAAACGCCCCTCGATCGATGACCCCAACCAACTTACCTCCGTCCACAACGGGAAGACGCTTTATCTTTTTCCGGAGCATGAGGTCAGCAACCGTCATGATGCTGCTCTCTGGAAAGACCGAGACGGGATCCTTCTGCATCACCGTCTCCACAGGGTCGTCCTTCATGGCACCAAAGCGCTGAAACAACAGATTTCCATCGTTGCCCAAAAAGGTGCTCTGAGCCAGGACCTCCAGATACGTGGGGATCGTGGGCTTGAGAATATCCGATTCAGAAAGATACCCAACCAGCGCCCACGAATCATCGATAACAGGCACACCTGCCAGACCATGCGAGTAGAGGATGTGCAGGGCGTTCAAAAGCCGATCCTCTGGACTGACCGCAGTCAGATCCCGGCTCATTATCTCCCTAGCTATGACGGACATCGTCCAATTTCCTCCGACGGCCAAGACCAACTTTTTCCAAAAGGACAGCCACAATAAACCACACGAGAGCCCCGTCCTGTTTAAGGCGCCACGGCTCCTGAATAAGACGGTACAGCCACTCCATTCCGACTTTTTGCCACAACTGGGGAGCTCTCTTGAGACGACCGGAAATAACGTCAAAACTGCCACCGACACCGACAGCCACGACATCGGGAAGGTCGTCGAGGTGGCTATCCAGCCAAAGTTCCTGTTTAGGCACCCCCAGGGCAGCAAACACAAGTCTGGCACCAGAACGACGGATATCTTCGACAACCTCCGTGTCGTCGTCGAAGTAGCCATCCCTGTATCCAGCCACAATCAAACCAGGATAGCGATCCTGAAGGACCGAGGCTGTCTGCATCACAACGTGGGCACGACTCCCCAAGAGGTAGATCGGCCATCCCTCCGACGCAGCCAGCCGGCAGAGCCTCTGCATGAAGTCGATCCCGGCAACTCGCTCGTTAACCTTCATTCCCAGAAAACGAAGCCCCCAGACCAACCCAACACCGTCCGGCAAGGTGAGCCACGCTCCATCGGCCACGGAACGATACTTTTCATCGTGCCGCGCTCGGATCAGAGACAGAGCGTTAACGGTCACCACCAACGCAGAGGCCCCCCGTGCCAGAAGCTGAGCCCGAACTTTAGAGAGAGCATAGTTCATGGAAATACCGTCAACCGACACCCCCCACAGGCTGGAGCTCTCTCGAAAATGCGATCTCCGAAGGCAGGAGACCTTAACCGAAATGGAAACGACCAGAACAGCCAAGAGGGCCGGTCGAGTCGTCTCGTCGATACCGATCTGGAGGAAGGAGATCAAGGCTCCGATGGAAAGGCACAAAAACGTGACAAACTTCACCGCCTCCGGGTGGTCAGCTCCTCGATCCATCATTCTATGATAGATGGACAGCTGGCCCCAGCGTCCCAAGGGCACTGCGTGAGCGATGAGATTCAAAGACACCTCAACCAGGGGAAGAGCGTAGAGCCCCAGAGGGATCACCATCAACGTCGTGATGGTCACCCCTTTTGAGACTCCCACCAGGGACGTCCCTGCCACCAGAACCCCCCAAAAAGCCGAAAGGGACGTACCAAGCCGTCGGTAATTATGCCCCAGACGACTCCAGAACACGGCGGTAAAAGCCAAGCCCGCCAACGACATGACAAAAGCACCCCCCAGGGATTGGCCGGATACGGACGAGATCAGAAGGATTAGGGAGAAACTTACGCCCAGCAAATGCCCCGCAAGACCAGGCACCTCGTCAAGGCGATGAAAAAGCAGGGGAAAGACGGTGACCCACAGGGCAGTAGCCCCAATGGAGCCAGCCCTGGAGAGGTAGAGATACTCACCACCGGGAAGGCCAATGAAGCTGATCCGGGGCCCCACGAAAGCGAACAGGATACCGAGAAGACCGTATAACCACAGAGAATCCCTTTGCGGCAACAGCATATGCTGAAAGAGACCGACGACAGCCCCTAAAAGAGCCATGGCAGCAACGACACGAATATCCCCCCTGCCGGTCCAGAGGGAAAAAACCATCCAGGCTCCGACGAGAGTCAAATCTCGCATATAGTGGTATCTTTCCTTAGTCAGGGTCCTTCGATAAATACGCTGGAGCACAAAGGAGACGAGAACCAGAAGGGACAGGACCAGGAAAAGCATTGACGGCATGGAGTGGATCACAGTGCAGAACGACCCCCTTCAAGTAATTCTGAACAAAACATACCCCAAAATACAGGGCTATCGCATAAATTCCACAAATAAATATTCTCGAAAGACAAAAAACCGCAGCAGGAGCAAAACCATGGGCAGCTCGACACTCGATAAAAGTCTATCGACAGCACAATGATGTACATTATTGTACCAGTGAGCACAGGCTTTTTCCATGCCATACGGCGATTTCCGTGGAAATAAACGGGCATTTTTCCGACAAATCAACGACAGAGGAAACGTATAGAGCCGAGTTTCCAGGTCAGACGTCGGCTGAAAGCCGACGTCTGACCTGGAAAAATCACGAGATCGGCGAAATCTCGGTCACCCCGCCCATATAGGGACGAAGAACCTCTGGGACGTCGATACCACCGTCGGGACGCTGGTAATTCTCCATGACGGCGATCAGCGCCCGGCCAACGGCTATACCCGATCCGTTTAAAGTATGGACGAATCGAGGCTTTCCACCGTCGGCCGGTCGATACCGGGTATTCATACGTCTCGCCTGAAAATCCTCACAGTTGCTGCACGAACTGATCTCCCGATACCGCTCCTGGGAAGGCAACCACACCTCGACATCGTAGGTCTTGGAGGCGCCGAACCCCATGTCCCCCGTACACAGCACGATGACCCGATAGGGCAGTTTCAAAAGCTGAAGGACCTCCTCGGCGTTGGCGGTCAGGGACTCAAGCTCGTCGTAGCTGCTTTCAGGCGTGGCAAGCTTCACCATCTCCACCTTTTCAAACTGGTGCTGTCGCATGATGCCCCGGACGTCCTTGCCATGACTGCCGGCTTCCTTTCTGAAACAGGGGGTATAGGCCGTGTAGTACAGAGGCAGATCGGCTTCCTCCAATATCTCGTCTCTGTGAAGATTCGTCAGAGGGACCTCGGCCGTGGGAACGAGCCATAAATCCTCATCTGCGATCCGATACAGGTCGTCGGCGAACTTGGGGAGCTGACCGGTCCCGGTCATCGTGGCCGAGCTCACCATAAAGGGAGGGTTGATCTCCTTATAGCCGTGGCGATCCACGTGGAGGTCCAGCATAAAGTTCATCAGGGCCCGTTCCAGCCTGGCACCAGCACCAGCCATGACGGTAAACCGACTCTGAGCCAGGTTAACACCCCGTTTGAAATCCAGGATCCTCAGGTTCTCACCCAGATCCCAGTGAGCCAGAGGCTCGACATCGAACGTCTTGGGCGTCCCCCAACGACGAACCTCCTGATTCGCCTCCTCGTCGGTCCCGAGGGGCACCGAGTCGTGGGGCTTGTTGGGAATCTGGAGCATGAGGTCGGCCAGATCCTGGTCCACCTGACTCACCTGACGATCCAGCTCCTTGACCTCTTCTCCGATAGCCTTCATACGCTCCATGACAGCCGTCGGACTCTCGCCCCTGGCTTTGGCGGCACCGACCTCTTTGGAACCGGCGTTCCTCTCCGCCTTGAGATCCTCAACTTGAGCGATCAATTCCCGACGTCGAGCATCCAGGGAGATCACCGACTCCAGGTCAAAACCGTGCCCCCGAGCATCCAAAAATCCTCGGACCTCGCCGAGATTTTCCCTAACGTATCTGATATCCAGCATGCCTATCTACTCCTCCCCAACGATTCGGATCTCCCGCAGGAGATTGACCATCTCCAACGCCGAGACAGCCGCCTCAGCCCCTCTGTTACCGCCCCTCCATACGCCTGAGCCGTCACCGGAAGAGCCCGATAACGACACCTCCCATATGACGGGCACCCGCTGTTCCAGACCAACCCGCAGGGCACCGGCCGCGGTCTCCGGGAGCCCCTGAGCGTCGGTCCACTTCTCTGAGGGGACGACACCTAAAGCTATGACAGCATCGTATTTTCCCGTCAATGCCAGCTCCTTGGCGATCAACGGGATCTCCCGAACTCCGGGAACCCAGACTACGTCCCAGTCGTTCCCTTTGACTCCATGTCTGGAGAGGGCATCCTTAGCCCCCTCCAGCAACCTGGACGAGACAAAATCATCGGACCGGGCCACCACGATCCCGAAGTGCCCCCCCTGAAAGGTCAATTTTCCCTGATAGACTTTCACGATAGCTGCCTCCCTCTATTGTATGTAAAAGATTCAGCGCACAAGGATATGCCCTCGAACCCAGTGCGTCGTTTACCCCATAGCCGACAACCTCATACCTCAGCTCCCCCCGAGATAATTCAGGATATTCTCGGCGTGCTTGTCACCGATACCCGGAACGACCATGAGCTCCTCCGGGGAAAGACGGGATATCTGATGGACGCTGCCGAACCGGGCTAGAAGAGCTGCGGCCCGCCTCTTGCCGATGCCGGGAATATCCTCCAGAGCCGATCTCCTGAGACGTTCCTGGCGCTTGCCCCGATGGGTCGTGATGGCGTATCGGTGAGACTCATCCCGAACGCGTTGAAGCAGCCGAAGAGCCGGGTCATTTCTCTCCAGAACAAGCGGTTGGTCGGAACCGAGGGTGAAGATCAGCTCCTCACGCTTGGCCAGGGATATGATCGGGACGGCCAGGCCCAGATCGGTCAGAGCGTCGGCGGCAAAGCGAAGCTGCTCCGGGCCTCCATCGATGAGGATGAGCTGAGGCAGGGGAGCCTCGCCGTCCAGACACCGACGATATCGTCTGGTCACTGTCTCCCTCATGGATCGAAAATCGTCGATCCCCTCGACATCGCGAATGGCAAACCGACGATACAGAGAGGGATTGGGCAGCCCCTGCTCAAAGACCACCGCGACTCCATACGTCTCGTGCCCCGAGGAGTGAGAGATATCGAAACCGTCGATCCTCCAGGGAATGGTCGCTAACCCTACAATCTCCTGAAGACGGACCAGGACCTGCCAGGTATCCTCGTCCAGATCCGCCGAGAGGGTCGCCGACACCCTCTGCCTCGAGAATCGCCACAGAGCCCGGAGGGTATCCCGAAGCCGGGCGGCCCCCTCAAAATCGAGGTTTTGGGCCGCCTTGTCCATCCGGCGGCGAAGCCGTTCCGTGACGTCGAGGGTCTGACCTCGAAGCAGCAGCAGCACGTCGTCCAGGATATCCCTGTAGTCCCCAGGCGAACACAACCCGGCACAGGGAGCCTGACATTTTCCAAGCTCATGCCGGATACAGGGCCGCTTCACCGTGACGCGTGAGAGATCCTGAGCGCACGTCCTCAGGGGAAAGTATCTCTCGATAAGTCGAAGAAGCCGCCGAAGTTCGCCGGCGCTCACGAAGGGACCGATATGCAGTCCCTCCCCCTTATGAAGGCTCACCTTCAGCCTGGGAAAAGCCTCGTCCGTGACGTGGACGTATGGATACCGTTCGTTGATCTTGAGATCCACGTTGAAGAAAGGACGCAGCTTCTTGATCAGCCGGGACTCGACGATCAGCGCCTCGGCCTCGGTCTCGGTTCTGATGGTCGATATATCCTCGACGGTCGACACCAGCTTTCTCAACCTGGGCGAGGCAAAACCGCTGTGACGAAAATATGAGGACACCCGCTTCTTCAGGGACTTGGCCTTGCCCACATAGATGACGGACCCGCCGGAGTCGTGCATCAGATAGACCCCGGGCCTGTTCGGAAAGGTCCGAACCAGCTTTTTCAGGCGTTCAACCCGATCAGCCATAAAGATCACCCTCAATCGATGGCGAAAACGTGGCAAAAAGCGCGATAAAAAGTATAATCAGGGTACATCGGGATCCATTTTCCCGCAACCGATATCAGTATGGAGGTTTTTCGTCATGACTCTCAGCCTGTATAACGACCTGACCAGGAAGAAAGAACCATTCGTCCCACTGCATGAGAAAGAGGTCCGGTTTTACAGTTGCGGCCCAACGGTATACGACTATTTTCACATTGGCAACGCCCGCCCTTTCATCGTCTTTGACGTGCTTCGCCGATACATGGAGTTCTCGGGCTACGACGTGACCTTCGTCCAGAACTTCACCGACATCGACGACAAGATGATCGACCGGGCCAACGAGAGGGGAATCACCGTTCAGGAACTGGCGGAACAGACCATCGCCGACTACTTCGAGGACGCCGACGCCCTGGGAATCAAGCGGGCCTCCGTCTATCCCCGGGCGACGGAACACATGGCGGAGATCATCGACCTCGTCAAAAAGCTGAAGACCTCGGGCCATGCCTACGAGGTGGACGGGGTCGTCTACTTCGACGTGTCTTCCTTCCCAGGATACTGCAAGCTCTCGGGCCAGAACGTGGAGGAACTTCAGGCCGGCGCCAGGATCGAGGTCAACAGCTCCAAGAAAAGCCCTCTGGACTTCGTCCTGTGGAAAGCCCAGAAACCGGGCGAACCCGCCTGGGACAGCCCCTGGGGAAAGGGACGTCCGGGATGGCACATCGAATGCAGCGCCATGGCAATGAAATATCTGGGAGAGACCCTGGACATCCACTCGGGGGGAACCGACCTTATCTTCCCCCACCACGAGAACGAGATCGCTCAGGCGGAGGCCGCCACGGGGCAGCCCTTCGTCCGGTACTGGATCCACAACGAGTATATCCTCATCGACAAGGAAAAGATGTCCAAATCCCTGGGGAACTTCATGACCGCCCGGGAGGCCCGGAAGCACTATTCCCCCCTGGCCATCCGGATGTTCATGCTCAGCGCTCATTACAGATCTCCGGTGAGCTTCGGTCCCGAGGGACTTCAACAGGCGACCTCCGCCCTGGAGCGGCTTCACAACAGCTGGTCCGATTTCAGATACGCCGTGGACACCCGTCCCCAGTCTCCGGGAGAGGTGGGACGTTTCCTGGAGGCCATGGACACCCACCGGAAGAGCTTCGTCACCGCCATGGACGACGACTTCAACACGGCCGGCGCCCTGGGAGCCGTCTTCGAGGCGATCTCATCCACTAACTCCTACGTCAAAACAGCCGAGACCCTCGACCCCAAAGCGGTTGATGTCATCGGCGGCTTCTTCCGCGACCTTGACCAGGTCATGGGCCTCATGGCCCTCGACGAGAGCTCGTCGGGGGTCGTCGACGGCGAACGGATTGAAGAGCTCATCCGCAAACGGGAACAGGCCCGCTCAGCTAAGGACTTCACCACGTCTGACGCCATCCGAGACGAGCTGGCGGCTCAGGGCATCCTCCTGGAGGACACCCCTCAGGGAACCAAGTGGAAGAAAAAAATATAACACCTTCCAGAAAAACGGCAGAAAAGAGGAGCCGCCCCGAGGTCAGGGCGACTCCTCTTGCGTTATACGCGCTATGCTCTGTCCGGTGTGTCCGTATGGCTTATTCTCCCGACTCGTGCGTCCCTCATCGCCTCAGGAAGACCAGAGGCAGGGCAAGGAGCAGCGACGCCGGGGAAAGACCTATGGCGCATCCGCCACCGGAGCTTCGATACTCATGAGCATGGGACGGAGGTGATGTCGAGACCGGGCTGAAGAGTGCCTCCACGACGTGCGCTTTCGTGACCTTGACCCGAAGGGTCTCGACGGCTCCTCGGGACTCTCCGTCGATTTTTACGTCATCGAGGACGTACCCGGCATGTGCCGTTATGCTGAGGTCCACCGTAACGCCGTTGGAGACCGTCGGGTTCGTCGGGGTGATGCTCCCGGCCCCCTCAGGAATCACGATGGTGCTCAGGATGTGGAGTCCGGGGCATGAACCTCCAGGACCGCCGATACCAGGCCCAGTTCCGGGGGGCATGAGAAGGCTGGTGTCGAATTCCTCGTAGGCCCCCATGTCCGGCTTCCAATCACGGGGTTCTCCCCTCTGGTCCGTCGCGGGGATGCCGCTACCACCGATGCCGGCGTTCCTGGCCGGGCTGTCTTTCCCTATCTCCATCGTCCAGGTGGGACCGCCGTTATTCGCCAAGGCACTCAGCAGCGGATCCGCATCGATGTTCCCCGTCCCAGAGGTCCCGTCTTCAACAACGGAGTAACTCACTACAGAAGTACTTGTTCCCCCATTATACAAATCCCCATTCACGTTATCCCAGAAGATGCAGTTCGTCACGGTGGGGCTGCTGTCACCACTGTTCAGTATACCACCACCGTTCTCACTTGCTACATTCCCCGAGAAGGTGCAGTTGGTCACGATGGGACTACTCCTATCCCAGTTGACCACCCCCCCACCGTCGTTACCTGCCACGTTTCCCGAGAAGGTGCAGTTGATCACGCTGGGACTGCTCTCCCAGCCGTCATGCTTCCCATCATTGAACATCCCCCCACCGTCGTTACCTGCCACATTTCTCGAGAAGGTGCAGTTGATCACGCTGGGACTACTCTCCCAACAGTTATACATTCCCCCACCATCTTGACTTGCCTCGTTCCCAGAGAAAGTACAGTTCATTACGGTAGGGTTGCTGTCGTTGCTGTACATTCCTCCACCGTGTTTCTGCTCTGCCACATTCCTCAAGAAGGTACAGTTACTCACGAAGGAGTTGCTGTTACTGTTATTCATCCCCCCACCCTCCTGACTTGCCACGTTCCCCAAGAAAGTACAGCTCATCACGGTAGGGCTGCTTTCCTTGCTGTACATCCCTCCGCCCCACCTTGCCACGTCTCCCGAGAAGGTACAGTTAATCACTGTAGGGTTACTATCCTCGTTGTACATCCCTCCGCCCCACCTTGCCGCGTTCCCCGAGAAGGTGCAGTTCGTTACGACGGCGTCGCTGTTCACACGGTTACTCATCCCGCCGCCACTATCACTTGCCATGCTCCCCAAGAAAGTGCAGTCGATCACGGTGGGGTTACTGCTCTCATTGTGCATCCCACCACCATATTCCCCAGAGCCTGCACAGATGGTAAAGCCATCCAGGATCGCCGTGCTATCACAACCAGTGGACATAATCACGTGAAGGCTGTTGGTCCCCATTATATGATCCGCAGACACGGTGGCTCCGTGAGCATCGTGGATATCATCACCGTAGATGTCACCAGTGAGGACCGTGACGTTGACAGAGGGATCTCGGTCAGCCGAGTTTGTCTCGGTCCCATCCCCGTTAAATCCGCCGCAGAGAGCTACATTATTGAGCAGGACAAAGGATTCGTTTGGATCGCTCCCAGAGGGGCGATAGACACCCTTCGCCACCCAGAACTCCACATCTCCACTGGCAAGGGTGACGGCTTTCAGGATCTTTCGAAACTGATCCTCGTTCAGGGCCTTCACACCCCAATCGGAACCGTCACCGCCACCGATATTTACAGAGTCAACACGCAAAATCGTCGCCGCCCAAGCGGCTCCGCTCAAGACGACTATGAAGGCCATGGTCAAAACCAGGATCGGCCCTCCTGATCTCGTCCATACTCCTCTCCCCATGCCTCTGTTTCCATCCATGACGCCATCTCCCTTCACATGGATATCATAAGACAAACGCATACAACATATGCACTTAACTCAGAATATACATTACGAACTATCTTATCCAAATTTTGTACTTTTATCATACCAATTCTCTTTTGTCAAGCACCATAAAACAGGATGCCATTGCTCAGTGATATCGTCACCCCATGAAATCAAGCGGATCAAGGTCATGGAGCTGCTGGTCAACGGGGAGATGAGCAATCAGGAGGCAGCGGAGTCCCTGAGCCTCTGTCGGAGGCGGATTATCAGGCTCAGGAAGAAGTACAAAGCTCGCGGCGAAATGGCCCTCATTCAAGGCAACAGGGGCAAACATCCCAGGCAGAGGAAGAGGAAGGGCTGTACTGCTCTTCACGCTTATATCGACGACGCTAGGGGTATCGTCGTCGGTGCGTATTTGACTGAGAATGAGAGTACCTCAGTCTATGTGTCCGCATTGGCTATGGGGAAGGAACGACGTTTGAGCACGTTTGAACAGGGGGTGAAGTGCCTCGGTACAGGCAAGCTCTTCGCTCTCTCTCCTGAGGCAAAGGGACGTGTTGAATGTTTGTGGAATGTTCTGCAGGACAGACTGCCTGGAAAGCTAAGGCTCCCTGATGTTTCTGATATTGAG
>PDTB01000017.1 GCA_002748665.1 Dethiosulfovibrio peptidovorans
TGGATGATTCACATACGACCAGGGCCATGAGCGTACTCGATCCTCATCGGTATCGGGTTATCCCCCAGCTGGGAGAGGTCTATTTTGACTTGGCGGGGATCATTAAGGGGCAACTGACATCCGCAGGCATCCCTGATTATAACATCGCTGTCGCAGACACCTGTACGGCTTGTGGCGAGACGTGCTGTTTCTCATACCGCAGGGGGGACATTCGGGATCGAATGGTTCTTTTTTCCCGTGTAGATCATGCCATTTTTGTCGAAAAAAAGTGATACTATTAGAAGTAGTAGCATATAAATGGATGATCTCATATTAATAACCACACGTTGTGTCTATATCCGCTTAGATGGGGAGTGAAAAACGTGGGATTAGAGAGAATGGGTGTCGTCGGCGTTGGCCATTTGGGACAGCATCACGCCCGTATTTATACGGAGGTTCTGGGGGCCCAACTGGTGGGCGTCGTCGATGTCAATAGTGATCGGGCCGCCAGTATTGGGCAATATCTGGGCGTTCCATACTATGACACCATAGATGAGTTGCTGGACGTGGCCCGCCCCGACGGTATCAGCGTGGTGGTCCCCACCGTACACCACTTCGAGGTAGCACAGAAGGCTCTTCTTCGAGGGGTCCATGTGTTCATAGAAAAGCCGGTTACGACGACCGTGGATGAAGCGGAACAACTGCTCTCTATAGCAGCTGATCGGGATCTGGTTCTTCAGGTGGGGCATATAGAGCGGTTCAACAGTGCCATCCAATACGTTTCCAAAATCTCTCACGAGCCCATGTTCCTCCAATCCCGCCGCCTTGGCCCGTTTTCCTCCAGGATCAGCGATGTTGGAGTTGTCCTGGATCTCATGATCCACGATATCGATATCGTCCTTTCCCTTGTTCGTTCCAAGATCGTGAGCATCTCAGCTACAGGACGCTGTATTCGCTCTGATTACGAGGATATAGCCTCGGCTCAGCTCTCTTTTGAGAACGGAGCCATGGCCCATATCCTGGTCAGCAGGGTCTCCGAACGCCGCCTTCGTCAGATGGAGATTATGGAGCCCGAGCGGTATCTCTCCATCAACTACGAGACTCAGGACGTCTCCATCCATCGATGCGTGAACAAAAATGGTTCTGGGTTGGTCGAGGTTATTGAACATCCCATCTTTCCCAAGAGCGAGCCTCTCAAGCTGGAGCTCCAGCACTTTATCGGGTGTATCCGGGATGGCAAGCAACCATTGGTGGGTATTTCCGACGGAAAACGGGCTTTGGAGGTCGCTGTGGATGTCCTTAAACAAATCCACGGGGGGATGCAGAGCTCAGGAACAAGAGGCCATCTGATGGGCTTTTGATCGCCAGGTAGTGTACAATACAGGGGAGGGGCTCTCGGGCCACCTCCCCGTATTTTTTACGGTCATTCGAAGGAGGACCTGTCATGGCTTTTATTCAGGCGATTCCCAGGGTTAACCTTCAGGCTCTTCTGGCTCTGGGATGTTTTGGACTTTGCCTTTTTTTCTCCCGGGTTGTCCGTCGGATCTCCGAGGGAGTTCTTCCTGGTGGACCAGGAACCGTGGCGTACATCCGATGCCTCATCGGTTTTCTTTTTGCCGCCGCAATCGCCTTAGGCGTAGCCTCTTTTGCCGGTTTGGATCTCTTGCACAAAGGAATATTGTATCCATGAGAGTGATGCCCATCCTCTGTCTTATTGTATTGTGCTCCTGGAGCTGTAGAGAGCCGCTCTTTGCCGTGGAACCTGCTACGATCCCCACCACGGAACTCGTTCGACCCCCTAAAGGCGACCGTGTCGAGTCGGAACGCCGTTTTGTCGAGAGCTATAAATCCTTTGTCGATCGCCGATATTGGGATGCTTTGGATGCTGTAGATGCGAGTCTCCAGGCCGATCCGTACAACGTGGACTGTTATCTTCTTCGCTCGTTGATCCGCTCGCATGTAGGACTCTCCGAGATGGCTCTTCAGGATCTTCGCTCCTATCTGGAGGTTCGTCCCATGGACGCCACGGTTCAGAAGATCTTGTCGGCAGTCGTGAAGTTTCATGTGGATCCCCTCAAGAAAATAAAAACCGCCTATACTGGTTTTTCCCAGTCTCTAAAGAGTTTTCTCTCTCTTCCCCCTGAAGTGCCAACGGGGACAGTCGGCTTGAGACAGTGTGCGGCTCTGGGCGACGCCATCCTTCTAACAGATCAGTTTGCTGATTTAGTCCAGGTTTTAGAGCCACATCGGCGGCGGAACCTGCCCTTCCCCGAGCCCGTTTCGGTGGTGTCTTTAAGTCGCTCTCGATTCCTGGTGGGGTCCAGGCAGGGACTTCTCGTCGAGTATGAGGATGACGGAAACACCTTTCTGTCCCTTCGAAGTCGCGATATCGGACCAGACGTGGGGGATATGGCCCTTCTCTCGTCCTCTCTCCTGGTCGTCACTCGTCCTATGGGGCGAACGGTGGACATCTATGACTATCCGTCTTTGAAAAAAATCCATAGCTGGGATCCCGACGATAAAGGCGTTTTCGAACCGAGAGCTGTGGCGATCCGGGGAAAGACGATCGCCGTCTCTGATCGGAACGGAGATCGTATCTGTCTGTTCTCCTGGCCTCGTCACGACAAAGTACGTTTTCTGAAGAAAAGGTCACCCCGCTCTCTTGTCTGGGGACCGACTGGCGACCTTTTAGCTCTGTCCGACGACGGCAGCCTCTCGGTGTTTGCTCCTCAGGAGGACGGGGCGTGGGAGCAGACCAACCTTTTCGATGTTCCCGATGGAATGGCCCTTTTTGCCTTGGACGATCGTCGTGTCGTACTGTCCTCCGATGGACGATCCATTATGGTTTTTCAGCCCAGACCAGGCGATAAAAGTGGCATTTCAACCCTTGCGGCTCTAGCGGCCCCATCGGTGGACTCTGTCGATGCCGAACATGGATTAGCTGTGACGATTTACTCCGTCATGGGTACGGCATTTCCCCATTATCTTAACGAACAACGTGGTGTGCTTTCCGCCGTATGGAAAAATAAGATGAAGGCTGGCCGACTTTTGAAGGATTCTCGTACGAAAGGAGACGTGACTGCTGTCGTGGCACCCGGCCACGAGGCGAAGCTCTCAGCTGCGGTGGTCGTATCTGAGGCCGTAGGAGTGGATGATATCCTTCGCGACCTTTGGGGAAGGTCCCAAAAGATCTCACAGATCGTAGTCGATACTGCGGTCTTTTTCTCTCAGGCGGACATGAGACGACTAACCCGCTTCTGTCTCTTCAATGGAGTTTCCGTATCAGGCTGGGTGACCGATATTCCCGATGATCCCTTCCTGTCCATGGTGGAGAATACCGGGGGACGGTGGTACTATGCTCCTGTGCTCAACGACAACGACATAGATGATCTTTTTTCAAATACGTTTGTTTTTAAGATTTTTTACCCTCAAACAGTCAGGTCTTCTGGATATCCCAGTAAAAACATGTTATCAACCATCGTGGATTTTGGTATGATCTCATACCGGGGCTGGTTGCCCCTTTGGCCCGATCTGCTGTGACAATTGATGCGAAAGGGGGATCTCGGAGAGTGGAGAGACCTGAGGGCACGGGTTCAGACCAATTTGTTCACTAATTAGGAGGGAAAGGGAATGGCGAGTCGATCCATCGACGAACTGTGTACACACCTTCTGGAAAAACGAGAGAAGGTGAGCTTAGGTGGCGGAACTAAAGCTGTTGCCAGGCAGAGAGAGAAGGGGAAAGGGACGGCCAGAGAAAGAATCCAGATGCTTTTAGATCAGGGTTCTTTCGTGGAGATTGACGAGTACGTTGAGCATCGGTGCCATAACTTTGGGATGGAGTCCAAGGTTATCCCCGGTGACGGGGTCGTCACTGGATGGGGAACCGTCGACGGACGAGTCGTCTACGTCTACAGTCAGGATTTCACCGTTCTGGGTGGTTCCCTGGGGGAGATGCACGCAAAAAAGATCTGTAAAATTATGGATCTGGCTCTTCAGAACGGAGCTCCGGTGGTGGGGATCAACGACAGTGGCGGTGCCAGAATCCAGGAAGCTGTCGATTCTCTTAACGGGTATGGGGGAATTTTCTATCGAAACACCCAGGCCAGTGGGGTGGTCCCCCAGATATCGGTTATCGTGGGGCCTACAGCAGGAGGTGCCGTCTACAGTCCAGCTCTGACCGACTATATTTTCATGGTAGAGAAAACTGGGATTATGCACATCACAGGTCCAGCCGTCATCAAGGCCGTGACCGGCGAAGAGGTCTCCAGCGAGGAGCTGGGAGGAGCGATGACTCATAACAGCAAGTCAGGCAACGCCCATTTCTTCGCCTCATCCGAGGCCGAGTGTTTTCAGCAAGTCAGGGAGGTCCTGGGCTTTCTTCCAAGTAACAACATGGACGACGCCCCCCTCCGAAAGACGGCGGACAGGGCTGATCGGGTGGAACTTGCCCTTCGGGAGTTGGTTCCCACAAATCCCAACAAGGCTTACGACGTTCGAGACGTGATCACGAAGATCGTGGACGACGGACGTTTCGTGGAGGTCCAGCCCTTGTGGGCCAAAAACATGGTTATCGGCTATGGATCCTTCGGCGGACAGGCTGTAGGTATCGTGGCCAATCAGGCCAATAACATGGCGGGATGCCTGGATATCGACAACTCGGACAAGGCCAGTCGATTCATTCGTCATTGTGATGCTTTTAATTTACCTATAGTAACACTGGTCGACGTCCCTGGGTATCTACCTGGAAAGACCCAGGAATGGAACGGCATTATCCGCCATGGAGCCAAGCTTCTGTACGCCTATAGCGAGGCAACGGTCCCCCTGATCTCCGTGGTATTGAGAAAAGCCTATGGAGGGGCCTACTTGGGTATGTGTGCCAAGGCTCTGGGGGCCGATACGGTTTTGGCGTGGCCTCAGGCCCAGATTGCCGTCATGGGAGCCGAGGGTGCCGCCAACATCATCTTCCGAAAGGAGATATCCGAGGCTGAGGATCAGCAGGCCACGAGGCAGCAGAAGATCGACGAATACGAGAAGGCTTTCGCCAATCCCTACCAGGCAGCGAGTCGAGGGCTTGTGGACAAGGTGATCCTTCCCGAGGAGACTCGACAGGAGATTATCCTTGCTCTTCAGAGCAACGGATCCAAGCGTAAGGCTCCTCCTCGCAGGAAACACGGCGTCATGCCCCATTAAAGGAGGTCTGTTATGGAAAACGCCGTTTTCGAGGGAATCAGCGGTGCTTTGAGCCTGTCTGTAATAGCCTTCAGCATCGTCTTTCTGGTCCTGTTGGGACTGACGGTGGTGATATTCACGATCCGGCTGTTCGTGAGCTTTAAAAAAGAGGTGCAATCTCCCGGAGGTTCAGGTAAACCATCCCAGATGGCGCTGTCTCAAGCCGCTGTGATGCCCCCCCTCTCGGGATCGATCCCGTCGAAGGGATTGTCTCCTGAGCTGGTCGCGGCTATCAGCGGTGTGCTGATTGCAAAGCTGGGGAATGGGACTCGGATTCTCAGTGTTCAGCCGGCTCGAGGGGAAGGTCTTCGGCACTCGTGGCTTAACTGGGGGCGTTTTGATGGACTGCAGGGATTGGATCGATCGGCCTGGACCGCAGGTAATCGAAAGTTTTAGACGTATTATGAAAGGATGAATACGATCATGGCGGAAAAATACAGAGTGACGGTTAATGGAACGCCCTTCGATGTGGAAGTGGAGGCCCTGGGCGCTGTCTCAGCATCGGCCCCGTCTCCTGCACCTGCTCCGGCTGCGCCCCCTGCTCCAACTCCAGCTCCGACTCCAGCCTCCAGTCCGGCTCCAGCTCCTGCGCCAACGCCAGCAGCGTCGGTCTCGGCATCCGGTGGTGAGTCCGTGACGGCTCCTATGCCCGGAAAGATCCTTCGGGTTGTCGTCGCCCAGGGGGGATCCGTGGCGACCGGTGATGTGCTTATGATCCTGGAGGCCATGAAGATGGAGAACGAGATCGTGGCTCCTGCCGCCGGAACGGTAACCCAGCTACTCGCAAAAGAAGGAGCTACGGTCAACAGTGGTGATGTCCTGGCCGTAATCGGCTGATTTGGAGGAGTGCTATGGAGCTCTATCTCCAATCTATGGCAAAGGTCCTGGGATCGTCAGGATTTGCCGCCCTGACCTGGGGCAACATCATCATGTTGGTCGTGGCGTTTGCCTTTCTGTATCTGGCCATAGCCAAGGGCTTTGAGCCGCTCCTTTTGGTGCCTATAGCCTTCGGATGCGTTCTTGTGAACCTTCCTCTGTCGGGGATTATGGATGAAGGTGGCTTTCTTCGGTATGTCTTTTTTGGAACGGAACACGAGATTTACCCGGTGATCATCTTTATGGGTATAGGAGCCTTGACGGATTTTGCGCCGCTGTTGGCTAATCCGGTGACGTTTCTCCTCGGAGCGGCAGCGCAGCTGGGCGTGTTCATCGCCCTATTCGGGGCCATGGCCATGGGTTTTTCGGTCAAGGAGGCAGCTTCTATCGCCATTATCGGCGGAGCCGACGGTCCGACCAGTATCTATCTCACCATGAAGCTGGCCCCTCAGATTCTGGGTGCTGTCGCTGTGGCTGCCTACAGCTACATGTCTTTGGTCCCCCTGATCCAGCCTCCTGTGATCAAGCTCCTGACCTCCAAGGCCGACAGAGCCATCCGTATGGATAATCTTCGTCCGGTCAGCAAGATGGAGAGAATCCTGTTCCCCATCGTATGTACCGTGGCGGCGGGGTTGCTCTTGCCTATGTCGGTCCCCCTTATCGGGATACTCATGTTTGGGAATCTCGTCAGGGAGTGTGGTGTGACCGATCGGTTAAGTCAAGCAGCTCAAAACGAGATACTCAACGCGACCACCATTTTCCTGGGGCTGTCGGTGGGAGCGACCATGAACGCCGCCGATTTTCTTACCCTGGGGACCATCAAAATCATCGTGCTGGGGTTGGTTGCCTTCGTCGCCAGCACAGCAGGTGGGGTCCTGTTTGGTCAGCTGATGAAGGTCCTGAGCGGAGGGAGGATCAATCCCATGATCGGAGCTGCCGGGGTTTCGGCTGTCCCTATGGCGGCTCGAGTGGTTCAGAACGTTTCTCAGAAGGAGAATCCAGGTAACTTTCTATTGATGCACGCAATGGGGCCCAACGTGGCCGGTGTGATAGGTACTGCCGTGGCTGCGTCGGTGATGCTTACGTTGCTCAGCTAAAGGAGAGGTCCCATGAGAGTCGTCATCGGGTCGGACCATGCCGGGTATGACCTTAAAAAAGAGCTGATCTCCTTCCTCCAGAATCTCCATTTGGATGTGTCCGATTTTGGGACCGATAGTGGAAATGTCTCCTGCGATTACCCTGACATCGCTCTTCAGGTAGCTAAGATAGTGGCTTCCGATGAGGCTGACCGGGGAATCCTGATCTGTGGTTCCGGTATAGGCATGTCCATAGCCGCCAACAAGGTACCTGGCGCGTACTGCGCTCTCTGTCGGGATCAAGGGGATGCTGAGCTCTCCCGGCGTCACAACGATGCCAACATCTTGGCGCTGCCCGGTCGGGGAGCCGACGTGGATCGATCAAAAGACATCGTCTCTGTGTGGCTGAAAACCGATTTTGAGGGAGACCGTCATGTCCGGCGTACTCAGAAAATTCGTGCGTTTGAGCACAGTCTCTCCAAGTCCTTTGGGCAAAAACGGGGGGAAATCGTGATTTTCGACCATCCCCTGGTCCAGCATAAGGTGAGTCTCATCCGGGATGTCCGCACGTCGGTCAAGGATTTTCGAGACCTGGTCCAGGAGATATCCAGCCTTATGGTCTACGAGATCACCCGGGACTTGCCTTTGGAGATGATCGACGTGGAGACCCCCCTGACCACGACCAAGGCCTACGCTCTGGCAGGAAAAAAGCTCGCGGTGGTCCCCATCCTTCGAGCGGGCATGGGCATGATGGATGGCATCCTGGATCTGGTACCGAACGCCAAAGTCGGATTTATTGGCCTGTACCGTGATCCCGAGACCCTGGAGCCTGTTGAGTATTACTGCAAGCTTCCCGGCGATATCAATGAAAGGGAGATTTTTATCCTGGATCCGATGTTGGCGACGGGAGGCTCGGCCGTGGCGGCCATTGACATGATCAAAAAACGAGGGGCCCGGCGGATCTCCCTGGTCTGTCTTATCTCCGCTCCCGAGGGAGTGGAGCGGGTTCATCTGGCCCATTCCGACGTTAATATCTACTGCGCAGCTCTGGATAGCCATCTGAACGACCACGGCTACATCGTCCCCGGCCTGGGGGATGCCGGAGATCGACTCTTCGGGACCAAATGACCTGGATCTCCCTTGATGCCTCGACGATCACGGCAACGGTGTTTCTTTTTTTATGGGGGATCGGACTGACCCCTCTGTCCATAAAACTTGCGGGGCGTTTTGGGCTGGTTGATCGCCCTGAGCCCCGCAAAATCCACAGGGAGCCCGTTCCTCGAGGAGCTGGGCTCATCCTCTGGGCTGGATACCTGTTCTGGAGTCTGATATTCTCCCCGGCAGGTATTTTTTTCCCGACATTGATCACAGGATGTTCAATGGTGTTCCTGGTGGGATATCTGGACGATATGATTTCCCTGAGTCCACGCCTGCGTCTCTTGGTTCATCTGATGGCTGCAGGGCTTGTCGCTGTGCCTTTTTTTAAGGGTGCTCTTGTGCCCACTATTCTGTCGATCCTGTGGATCGCTGGCACGACCAATGCATACAACCTGATCGACGGAATGAATGGCCTGTCACTGTCCATGGCCACCTTGGCTTTGGCTGCTCTGGCCCTTCGAGGCTATCCTGCGACGACCCTCCCTCTGGTGGCCCTCTGCCTGGGGGTTCTTCCCTGGAACTGGCCGAAAGCCAGGACGTTCCTGGGCGATGGAGGCGTTTATTTTCTTGGATTTGTGGTCTCCTCTCTGACTTTACCCTCTCTCTCCTCCTTCTTTATAAAGCCGGGAGGTCGAGAACTGCTGGGGCTCGTCTTTTGGGGAGGGGTTCCGGTCATCGACACCATGATCACTATCGTGCGTCGTCTTCTCAGACACCGTTCCCCTTTTTTGCCGGATCGGGGGCATGTACATCATCGCCTTCTGGATCTTGGTTTCTCCACGCAAGCCGTTTTGGCGATTCTCTCCCTTGCTCAGGTTTTTGCCTTGGGAGTGGGGACGTCTTTTTTACGATAACTCACAGACCGGTGATGGTATAATCAACAGATGATCATGAGATCGGGATGCGGGAGAAGTGTCGATTCCCGGGTACGATGAAGATGCTAGGAGTGGTATCGTGGAAGACACGTTGAGAATTAAGGGTGGGATCCCCTTAAAGGGGACCATTCGAATGCAAGGGGCTAAAAACGCTGCCTTGCCGGTGATGGCTGCATCTCTGCTTCTTCGAGACGCCACTTTGGTTATGGACAACGTGCCGGAACTTAAGGATATCACCACCATGGTAGATCTTCTTCGAGTCTTGGGAGCTGATATCACCTTTTCGGATCATCGAGTTGTCGTAACGGTTCCAGACTCTGTCTCATGGGAAACCCCGGGAGAGTTAGTTCAGAAAATGCGGGCGTCCTCCCTGGTACTCGGTCCCTTGCTGGCTCGTGAGGGACGTGCTGTCATGCCTCTTCCTGGAGGATGCTCGATCGGGAGCCGTCCCATTGACCTCCACCTTAAGGGACTGGCCCAAATGGGCGCCTCCATCGACCTCCGTCACGGAGCGGTTCACGCCTCGACGAAGGGCCTTAAAGGGTGTCGCATCTACCTTGATTTCCCCTCGGTGGGGGCCACGGAAAATCTTCTCATGGCTGCTGTACTTGCAAAGGGAGAGACGGTGTTGGAGAACGTGGCTCGAGAACCTGAGATCGTCAATTTGGCCGATGTCCTCAGAAAAATGGGGGCCAAAATCGAGGGCGAGGGGACCGGGGTTTTGACCATTCAGGGGATGGCAGATCTGAGCGCTGCGTCCATTCGCATCATACCTGACAGGATCGCCGCCTGTACGTATCTTCTGGCTGGGGTTATCACGAACGGGGCTGTGACGGTTGAGGATGTCATCCCTCAGCATTTTGACTCCTTGCTCGCCAAGTTGGAGGAGGCCTCGGTGGAGGTTCACTCTATGGAAGGCTCCGTCTCGGTCGTTCCGTCGCAGGAAAGAATGAAGGCCGTCTCTATGAAGACGTTGCCCTATCCCGGATTCCCAACCGACGTACAGCCTCAGCTCATGGCTGTTATGTCTCTGGCTCGGGGGACCAGCATCATCAAGGAGAGCATCTTCGAGTCTCGGTTCCTTCACGCCAGCGAGCTCAAAAAAATGGGGGCCGACGTGGAGCTCCAGGGGAATACCGCCATAGTCACCGGTGTCCACTCTCTGAACTGCGCTGACGTGGTGGCCTCGGACCTCCGGGCCGGAGCGGCTCTCATACTTGCAGGGCTCGCCACTCAGGGAGAGACGGTGGTTCATGGTATGAGCCATGTGGAGCGCGGGTACGAGCGGATCAAGGAAAACCTCATGGCACTGGGGGCCCAGGTTTCCTCTGTGGTCTCAAGTAAGCGCTGAAGGCCGTCATGACAGGCCCGCTGGAGAATATTCGGGTCATCGCTTTTGTCGGTCCGGCCGGAACGGGGAAAAGCCTTCGAGCCCAGTTTGTGGCCCGTCAGAAGGACATCGAGTATATCATCGACGATGGCCTGGTTATCGCCAGAGGGCGAATTGTGGCGGGAAAAAGTGCGAAAACCGAGAAAAACATGGTCCGAGCCATTCGACGGGCCATGTTCCTCTTTCCCGATCATCGTGCTGAGGTGATTTCGTTCCTGGCTCAGAGGAAATCATGTTCCCTTATGGTGATCGCTACCTCCTATGGGATGGCTGAAAAAATATGTCGTTCTCTCGGTCTGAACCAACCCGAGGAGTTTGTCCTCATATCGGATGTGGCCTCTCCTGATGAAATCGCTAAAGCTCAATATGAACGACGGCATAAGAGGCAGCATGTTATACCCGTGTCCCAAGCTCAGATCAGAAAGAACTACACAGGTAAACTGGTAGGGCGACTCAGAAATCTCCTGCGTTTCAAAGACTCGTATGAAAAGACCATCGTTCGTCCTCCTTTTAGTTTCTACGGAGATATCAAGATAGAGGCCGATGCTGTCGAACAGATCGGCCGTCATCTAGCTCAGAAACACCTGCAGGTCTCTCAGGTAACCGGTCTCCAGGTCCGTGAGACCGATGGGGCCGTGGATATGTATCTGACAGTCTCACTCGTCGTCGGAGATCTTACGTTGCTTGCCGTGGCTCGAGAGTTATCCGCTTGTGTGAAGCTGACCGTCGAGTTTCTCTGCGGTTTAGAGGTGCGAAAGGTCGATGTGGATGTGAATGAGGTACTCCTCCCGTGAGCTTGGATCGGGTCAGAAAAATCCTGAGTAGCGTCGAACAAGAGGCGGCTCGGTGTGAGCGATGTGCTTTGTCCGAGGGGCGAACCAACGTTGTCTTTGGAGCAGGGCCGGCAGATGCTCCTCTCATGTTCGTCGGTGAAGGACCTGGTGCCGATGAGGACCGACAGGGAATTCCTTTCGTGGGCAAAGCTGGTCAGCTTCTGAATCGGATCCTCGATGCAGCCGGCATAGATCGTCAGCAGGTATACATCACCAACGTGGTCAAATGTCGGCCTCCGCAGAATCGGGTTCCTTTCATAGAAGAAACCATGGTCTGTCAGCGTTTTCTTGAGGCTCAAATCGCCGTCGTCAATCCAAAGGTCATCGTCTGTCTTGGGAATACTCCCATGAAATGGTTCCTCGGAACGGGTGGAGGTATCACCAAATTGCGGGGGCAGTGGTTTTCATGGAAAGGAATCGATCTTATGCCTATGTTTCATCCAAGCTATCTACTGCGAAACGAGTCTCGTCGCCCTGACGGCCCCAAGGCCCTGACCTGGAAGGATATCCAGGAAGTACGGGCCCGGCTGGATTCTTTGACTTCTGGAGGGCGGTCATGATCGATCAAGAAGGCGTTCCGGGACACCTTGCCGTCATCATGGACGGTAATGGCCGGTGGGCCAAAAAACGAAAGCTCCCCAGACTCCTGGGTCACCGGGCAGGTGTGAGAACCCTCGAGACAATCGTGTACGCTGCCAGAGACAGGGGGATCAAATATCTCTCGATCTACGCCTTCTCCAGCGAGAATTGGAGAAGGCCGACTCTTGAGGTCACCGGCCTCATGAAGCTGTTCGGATATTACGCCAGAAAAAAGCTCAAAGACCTCCTTCGAGAGAATATCCGGGTGCGATTCGCCGGCAACCGAGACGGCCTTCCCGCAGCAGTGCTGGAAGCCATGGATACGGCTGAATCCTCAACCTCGGCGTGTACAGGGCTTCAGCTCATCGCATGCTTCAACTATGGCGGTCGTCGAGAAATAGTGGACGCCGTGAACCGCTTTATACAGGAGAACCCCGGTCAGTTCGTCTCGGAGGATATCCTGTCCCAACGGATGTACCTCTCAGATGTTCCCGATCCCGACCTGATCGTGAGAACCAGTGGGGAACTCCGGCTGAGCAATTTCTGGCTTTGGCAGGGGAGTTATAGCGAGCTCTACTTCACCGACACCCTGTGGCCCGATATGACACCTCGTGAGTTGGATGACATCCTTGAGTCCTTTAGAAGAAGGGAACGACGGTATGGTACTGTCCGCTGAACGACGTAAAGAGCTGTTCATCCGTACTTTCAGCGGTCTCACGGTCGCAGCGGTGGTCTTGGGAGCCATCATCTATGGTGAATGGGCTTGGGGAGTTGTGGTCACGGTTATCGCAGGGACATCTCTGGTTGAATTCTACCGTCTGGCTGGTCGGAGGCTAAAGGTCTCCCCGGGGATTGGTCTCATTGCTGGCGTCATCGTCCTTTTAGGTGTCGGGCTCGCCGATATGGGGGCACGAGCTATCCTGGTCTCTCTTGGGGTGACTTTCTTTATGACCATGACCTTCGAGATTCTTCGGCGGCAGAACTCCGAGGTGAGTACAGCGCTTGAGAATGGGGCCGGGATCATGGCTGGTTTCGTCTATGTGGTCCTTCCATGGAGTTTCGCTATCCTGCTTCGGAGCGCTCCGGCAGGGAAGATATTGCTTCTCACCGTTTTCCTCTGTACGTGGACCTGCGACGTCTTTGCGTACCTCGTAGGAACCGCCTGGGGACGCCATAAAATCTGCGATCAGGTGAGTCCCAAAAAAACTTGGGAGGGGTTCCTCAGCGGGTTGGCCGGAAGTTTTTTGGCGGCCTCCCTCATGGCGTACCTTCGTCGCTTCCCCCCGTTTCCTCTGCTGGTGATTGCGATAATCTGCGGGATAGTGGGACAGGTTGGAGACCTGGCCGAGTCGATCCTGAAACGGGAGGTCTCCGTCAAGGACAGTGGCAACGTCCTTCCCGGGCATGGAGGGATGTTGGATCGTTTCGACAGCGTTCTTTTCAGCCTGACCGTCGTGTATCTTCTCTTTGAGGTTATCTGGCGGTGACTGTCGGCGTTGCCGTGATCGGCTGTACCGGCAGCGTGGGGGCGTCTGTTATGGAGGTCTGTCGTCGCTATCCTGACGAATTCTCCGTGATCGCTCTGGCTGCCAACAGCGATATGAAAAAAATGGGACCGCTCGTTCAGGAGTTTCGTCCCGCCCTGGCCGCCATGGCTGGTCTCTCAGGGAAAACGTCGCTCCCCAGAGGGCGTACTACCAGGTGGAGCTTCGGTCCCCAGTCCCTGATGGAGGTCGTTGACCATCCTGACGTCTCTCATGTCGTCGTGGCCTCGTCGGGGACTGACGGGATCCCAGCCCTCCAGGCTGCCCTGATCGCTGGGAAGGACGTCTCTCTCGCTAACAAGGAAAGCGTGGTGGTCGCAGGGCCGTGGGTATTGCCTGAGGCGGCCCCTGGACAAATTCGCCCCCTGGACAGCGAACACAACGCGATCTGGCAGTGTCTTCTGGGCGAGGACATCGCTGCCGTCGATCATGTGGCGGTGACGGCCTCGGGAGGTCCTTTTCGTGAAACGCCCCTGGAGGAGCTTGCGTTGGTCACTCCCGAGATGGCCGTGGCTCATCCAGTATGGTCCATGGGAGATAAGATCAGCGTGGACAGTGCCACCATGATCAACAAGGGCATAGAGATCGTCGAGGCAATGAGACTCTTTGATCTGCCCCACGATCGAGTGAGAGGGTATATCCATCCCGGCTCCTCAATCCACGGTCTGGTCCGGTTTATCGACGGGACGGTCAAGCTCCTCATGGCTCCTCCAGACATGAAGCTCGCCGCTCTCAGTGCCCTCGGGTATCCCAAAAGGGTTCCTCTGGCCCCCTTGGGGATCTCGCCGTTGGACCTGGATGGCGCTGACCTGTCTTTTCGGAGTCCTGATCGAAACCGATACCCTGGATACTATCTCTGTCTTGAAGTGGCCAAAGCGGGGGGCAGTTATCCCACAGTCCTCGTCGGAGCCGACGAGGTCGCTGTCCTTGCCTTTTTGCGTGGGGTGATCCCGTTCACTCATATCTGGCGGACAGTTGCGTCGGTCCTGGAACGATTCGATGGGCGGAGGGCCTCCTCTTTGGAGGACGAGCTGTCCATTCTGGACTGGGCCCGTCGGGAGGCCCGTTCCATCTGTGTTTTGGAGGAATAGACATGTTTATCAATATATTGGCGTTTGTATTCATCATCGCCGTGTGTGTCGTTATCCACGAATACGGTCACTACCGAACTGCCGTGGCCTGTGGCGTACAGGTTCATGAATTTGCTTTCGGTATGGGGCCCTCGTTGATCTCGATTCAGGGAAAGAGGAACCTCTGGTCCATCAGGCTGTTTCCCATCGGTGGATTCGTTCGACTGGCTGGCATGGAGGAGGACGACGGGAAGCCCGTCGCCCCTGGAATGGGGTTCGATGAAAAATCGGGCTGGGCCCGATTGGCCGTTTTATTCGCGGGGCCGGGAGCCAATATACTTCTGGCCTTCATCCTGACGGCGGGCCTGCTCTGGTGGCATGGAGTCCTGGACATGGAGGCCGCCCGGATCGGCGTCGTCATGGACGGATATCCGGCCCAGTCTGTTGGTCTGCAACCTGGCGACGTGATCCTCTCCGTGGACGGTGAGGCTGTCGACGACTGGGCTTCCATGGCCGACCGGATCCGTTCCCACGATGACGATTCGCCCTTGGATCTCCAGGTTCGTCGAGGCGAGGGGGTTTTCTCCATAACGGTTAAGGTTCCCGTGGATCCCTCGTCAGGGCGGCCACTGCTTGGGGTTCAACCTGGGATGCGGCGCTATCCCCTCCTCCTGGCCCTGAAAACCTCTGTCTCGTATACCATCTCTATGTCGGTCGCTATGGTCCGGGGGATATTCGACTGGATTGGAGGACAGAGCCAGGTCGATGTCTCCGGTCCCGTGGGCATCGCCTCCATGGCCGGATCGGCCGCAAAACAGGGATTCTGGGCGTTTGTGTCCTTCCTGGCGATTATCAGTCTGAACTTGGGGGTAGTCAACCTTTTCCCATTTCCGGCCCTGGACGGCGGTCGAATCGCCTTTATCATAGGGGAGATGATCCTGGGCAAAAAACTTCCGTCGAAGATCGAGGCGTACATTCATCTGACCGGATTTGTCGTGCTGATCGCTCTCATCGTGGTTATCACCTGGCACGATGTGGCCCGGCTTCTGTCGTCGTGAGGAGGACGTCATGGCCAGACAGGTACTGATCGGGGGCCTTTCCATCGGCGGGGACGCTCCCATACGGGTTGAAAGCATGCTGAAAACACCTCTGAACCATCGAGACATCTGCCTGGCCGACTTAAAAAAACTGCATGAAGCTGGATGCGAGATGGTCCGGGTGGCCTTCCCGTCGGCAGACCTCAGGGAAGACCTGGGCTTTGTCGTAGAGTACAGCCCCATCCCCGTCATGGCCGATATCCATTTTGATCCGGCCCTGGCGGTGGAGGCTCTGGTCAGAGGTTGTGCCGCTATCAGAATCAACCCGGGAAACATGGGGAGCCCGGAAAAACTGAGGGGCGTCATCGCCGCTGCCAGGGAACACGAGGCCGTCATTCGGATCGGAGCCAACAGTGGATCGATCAGCCAAAGACAGGTGAAAGAGGCTCAGGGAGACAGGGGAGCGGCCTTGGCTCTTGCCGTAGAGGAACAACTTTGGATGCTTCAGGAACACGATTTTCATGACGTTATCCTCTCGGCCAAGTCGACCAGCGTGGGAGAGACCCTGACGGCAAACGGGCTTCTTCACCAGCGACATGGTGACTACCCTTTCCACATTGGCATCACCGAGACCGGATCCGGTATTCCTGGTGTGACCAAAAGCGCCGTCGGTCTCGGTATCCTTCTCTCCAGAGGGATTGGCAACACCCTTCGGGTAAGCCTGAGCGACTCGCCTCTGGTGGAGGTCCAGACAGGGTACGAGATCCTTCGCTCCTTGAACCTGCGACATAAGGGAGTTGAAATTATCTCCTGCCCAACCTGCGGACGAAAGAAACTCGACGTCATTGGCGCTATGCCCGATCTGGCCCCTCTCCTCGAGGATCTTCCCGATGGGTTCACGGTGGCTGTCATGGGTTGTGAGGTCAACGGACCTCAAGAAGCGCGTCACGCCGATATCGGGGTGGCGGGATCTCCGAGCGGGATCGTCTTTTTTCGAAAGGGGAAAATCGTGGGCCGATGTCCCAGAGATAAACTTGCTGAAGAAATGAGTTTACTTCTTGCACCATATCGGCTACAATCTACGGAGAGAAAAGAGGACTCGTAGAGCCCGAAAAAAAACAGTGTATATTTTGAAGGGAGTGCGTTTTGCTATGCCACTTAATCTCAAAGGACGAAGCTTTCTCACGCTGAAGGATTTCACGTTCCAGGAGATCAACTATCTTCTTGACCTCGCCATGGACCTCAAGCGTAAGAAAAGGGCTGGAATCAAAGGGAACCTCATGGATCGGAAGAACGTGGCTCTCATCTTCGAGAAGTCGTCCACCAGAACGCGGTGTGCCTTCACTGTCGCCTGCATCGACGAGGGTGGTCATCCTGAGTTCCTGGGAAAGAACGACATCCATCTGGGCAGAAAAGAGGACGTTCAGGACACCGCCCGGGTGCTGGGACGGATGTTCGATGGAATTCAGTTCCGGGGATTCAGCCAGGAGCTGGTGGAGGCGTTGGCGAAGTACAGTGGCGTGCCTGTATGGAACGGCCTGACCGACGACTACCATCCCACCCAGGTGCTGGCCGATTTCCTGACCATGCGGGAAGCCTTCGGATGCCTCAAGGGCCTGAAGCTCGTCTACGTGGGCGATGGACGGAACAACATGGCGAAATCCCTGATGATCGGCGCTGCCAAGGTCGGCATGCACTGCACAATCGGCTCGCCCGAGAACCTGTTCCCCGATAAAGAACTCATGGACGAAATCCAGGAAATCGCCAAGGAAAGCGGTGCCAAAATCGTTCTTGAGAGCGACCCCAAAAAGGCAGTCGAGGGAGCCCATGCGGTATACACCGATGTCTGGGCATCCATGGGCGAGGAGGACAAGGCCGCCGAGAGGGAGGCTCTCCTGCGCCCCTACCAGGTGAACGCCGAGCTCATGAAGGCTACCGGGAATCCCGACGCCATCTTCCTCCACTGTCTGCCCGCCATCAAGGGACAGGAAGTCACCGAGGAGATCTTCGAGTCGGCCAACTCCCGGGTTTTCGACGAGGCGGAGAACCGGCTTCACACCATCAAAGCCGTCATGGTCGCCACTATGGGAGCCTGATCCAGCAGCTGTTTCGTAAAAAACCGAACAGGGGCCTCAGACTCAGGGATCTCCTGCGCCTGAGGCCCCTGTCTTTCAGCCCCGACGCCGAGCCCCTGCTCGCGCGTCGGGGTTTTGTCTTGCCCTTCATGGTCTGTGCTTCTCATGGCACCCTCCCGGAAGCGGTGTGACCGATGCCCGGGGACGTCCCACATCCCACGGAGGATGTCCTCCCTTCCTCCCGTCCTTTCCCCGCTTTTTTCCCGACATTTTCCACTGTTCAGAGCTTGACAGAAGGGGAACGGCGCGGTAGTGCGTTAATACTCAGATAGAGAAACAGGCGCCATGTATTATATATTATGCATTACATGTTATATGTTATGCGTTATCTGTATATGTTTTCGGAGTGTGCTCTCCGATGCCCATATATATATGTCACATATCATATATCACATATCAACGTGAAAGGAGATGAAGTCATGGGTGGATTGGGGGGGCGTGGAGACGGAGGCACGAGGAGAGGAAAAGGGAGAGGGGAAGGAATGGGGGCAGGAGGGGCGATCCTGGTTCTGACTTTGGTCGTGGCCCTTCTGAGCGGATCCGCCTGGGCAGTGACGATCCTGAGGGTCGATGCCGCAAATACCGGTGGTGGCGACGGTTCTGATTGGTCCACAGCCCTGAACGAGGTCCAGTTTCGAGAGGCTTTGAAAGCTGTCCCTCCTGCCAACGGTGACGTGGAGTTCTGGGTGAAGGAGGGCGTCTACCGTCCCGGTACCAGCAACACCGACTCCTTCGTGTTGCGGAACAACGTGGCCCTCTACGGCGGGTTCAAAGGGGACGAGACGAGCTCCGCCGAGCGGGATCCCTTCAAGAAGATCACGGTCCTCACCGGGGACATCGACGATAACGATACCCACGACATTCACGGAGCCACGGTCTTGGCGGATCATATTCAGGGGACCAACAGCCTCCACGTGGTGAGGTCCACCGGCTGCGGCGATACGGCGATCCTTGACGGGTTCACGATCTGCGCCGGGGCTGCAGATCTCTCTGGCGGCGGGATGGGCAACTGGATAAGCAGCAACCCCGCCGTGACTAACTGCATCCTCTGGGACAACGGGACGGAGATCTCTCATGACGCCAGTGTTCCCACCGTGAAATACTGCGTGGTGGAGGGCGGGTACACCGGAACGGGCAACATCGCATCCGACCCCAAGCTCGATCCCCTGGCCGACAACAGCGGTCCGACCCTCACCATGGCTATCGGATCAGGCAGCTCGGCCATCAAGGCGGGCACGTGGGATGTGGGCGCTGGCATCAAACCCCTCATCGCCAGGGATCAGAGGGGCGAGCTTCGAACCCCCGAACCGGTCAACCCCGACATCGAGGCCTACGCACTGACCGTGGGGACTCCGTCACCGGGCACCGACCTCGACAAGCCCGATGCGTTCGAATTCGTCATCCTGAACTCCGGCGACGTGTACATCACGCCAGAGCTCGCGGGTACCGTATTGATTGTGGAGGAGGTCCTGCCGAAAAACGACGGGGAGGAGCGAACGATGATCGACGCCGTGGTCGGGACACTCACCTCGAAGGAGATACACCTGGGTCCCGGCA
The DNA here is from genome assembly GCA_002748665.1 of Dethiosulfovibrio peptidovorans. Lineage (NCBI taxonomy): Bacteria > Thermotogati > Synergistota > Synergistia > Synergistales > Dethiosulfovibrionaceae > Dethiosulfovibrio > Dethiosulfovibrio peptidovorans. Next base: position 19,339 of record PDTB01000017.1, read on the forward strand.
GAATCGCCACCTCGGTGAGGGCTCTGTCCGTCATCCCCCTCGAGACGGCTGATACGATCCCCGAAAACGTGACCGACGCCCGCATCGAGATCACCCTGACGGAGGAGAACCTGGGTAAATTTAAGAACGTGAACACCGTAGCCGCCCTCATGAAAGCACACAAAGACGGCGACATCGACGCGGGGGGGACCCTGGTACAGGTGAAGCGGGGTCGGTGGTACGGCCCGCCCGTCATCGCATCGAGGTTCATCTCCAGGAACACGCTTGAGGTCACGATCCACGGCTTCAGGAACTTCTTCTCGCGCGGCGACCTCGTCCTCGTGGAGCTTGAGACGACCCAGGGGTCATCGCCCGAGCCTCACTCGTCCTCGGGTGGTGGGGGATGCGCCACGGGGCTTTCCCCGGCGTCGGTGCTCCTCGCCCTGCCCCTGCTTTTCCTGAGGCGATGAGGGACGCACGAGCCGGGAGAGTAAGCCATACGGACGCGCCGGAGACGGACAACGGGTAGAGCGCAGCGTATGGTGTATAGCGCGCATAGCGCATAACACATGAGGAACACGAGGAGCCGTCCCGATCGTCGGGGCTGCTCCTCCTCTGTCTCGCACTTGTCGCCAAGCGACCATCACGTCCCTTCCAGCTCTCCTCACGTACGCCGATCCAGGCGTTCCCGGACGAGATGAGGAGAGGAACGGGACGTTCATCGAGAGCTCCGGGCTCGGAGATGCCCCGATCCGTCGCTCTCTCCTGAGCCTGTATGGTACAATAACCAAGTTGTCTATCAAGGAGGGAGAGCCGTGATCGAGATTCGACGGGCCCCGGCGGAGATCGTCGAGGCCATTCGGGTTTGGCTGAGACGCAAACTCGACGAGAGTCCATGCTCAGGTGCGGTCGTCGGTCTGAGCGGAGGGTTGGACTCGGCGGTGGTTTCAGTTCTACTCCGGAACGTGTGTGGAGAGCGTATGCTGGCGGTGAAGATGCCCTGTCACAGTCTGGCCGAGGACTCCTGTCACGCCGATCTGGTCATCGATGCCTTTGGTTTGCCGTCGGTCACGGTTGACCTGTCGGAGGTGTATGATACTCTGGTCTCCGTAACGGGAGTCGATCCTCACGGACTTGCCGGGGCTAACGTCAAGCCCCGGCTTCGGATGACGACCCTCTATGCCCTGGCTCAGAGCCGAAACTATCTGGTCTGCGGGACGAGCAACAGGGCTGAGTTCACGGTGGGGTATTTCACCAAACACGGCGACTCGGGAGTCGATCTCCTCCCTCTGGGGGCTCTCACAAAAGCCGAGGTTCGAGCCGTGGCCTCGTATCTGGCTGTTCCTCCGCTTATAATCGAGAAACCGCCGTCAGCCGGTCTCTGGGAGGGACAGACTGACGAGGAGGATATGGGGCTCTCCTACGAGAGGATCGACGGCTATATTTTGTCCGAGGGACAAACTGGCGATGGGGACGTTCGGCGACGCTACGAGCTCAACGCCCACAAGCGATGTTTCCCCGAAATATGCGATCCGTTCGGAGGCGACATGGCGAGGGGCGCAATACACCAATCAACGAGGTGATGGAAAAATATGTCTGGACATTCAAAATGGGCGAATATAAAGCACCGCAAGGCCGCTCAGGACGCCAAGCGGGGCAACCTTTTTCAAAAATTAATCAAAGCTGTAATCATCGCTGCCAAGGAGGGGGGCGGTGATCCAGCGACGAACATCCGTCTGAAGGCGGCCCTTGACAGGGCCAAGGCGGCCAGCGTTCCGTCGAGCAACATCGAACGGGCCATCAAACGAGGTACCGGTGAGATTGAGGGCGCGACCTACGAGGAGCTCATCTACGAAGGCTACGCCCCCGAGGGTGTGGCTGTGATCGTCGAATGCCTGACGGATAACAAAAATCGAACGACCCCGGAGATTCGGATGATCCTGGACAGAAACGGAGGCTCTCTGGGGGCCAGTGGATGCGTTGCCTGGATGTTCGAGCGTCGAGGCGTGATTACCTTGGCTGGGCAGGAGCTGGACGAGGAGGAGCTCATGGAGGCCGCTCTTGAATCCGGGGCAGAGGATGTGGAGACCGACGGCGGCTTTGTAGTGTATTCTGACCCCTCTGTGGTGGACGACGTTCGTTCAGCCATGGAGGCCAGAGGGTACTCTGTGGAGGATGCCGAGAGTCAGATGGTGCCCAAAAGCACGGTGAAGGTGAGTGATCCAGACAGAGCCCGGAAGATATTGAAGCTCATGGACCTTCTGGAGAACCATGACGACGTCCAGAACGTCTCATCCAATTTCGATATTCCCGACGAGGTCATGGAACAGATTGAGTGAGGCAATTCGGTGTTTGGGTATCGATCCGGGCATCGGCCGAATGGGATATGCTGTGGTGGAACAGCGGGGAAGCCGATTTCGACAGCTCATCTACGGCTGTGTCGAGACATCCCCCCGGATGGGTGTTCCTCAACGTTTACGTCGGCTCTATCGGGCCGTGAGGGAGCAGATAGAGACATGCTCCCCTCATTTTATGGCAGTGGAACGGCTCTACTTTGGTCGGAACACCACCACGGCCGAGAGCGTCTGGGAGGCCCGGGGCGTGATCCTTCTGGCGGGAGCAGAGAGCGACCTGGTCGTCCTTGAACCCAAACCTTCGGAGGCCAAGATCACCGTCTGTGGAGACGGTCGGGCCGAGAAGGGGCAGGTTCAGCGTATGGTTCAGACTATCCTTGGTCTCGACGATCTTCCGAAGCCGGACGACGCAGCAGACGCTCTGGCCGTGGCCTTGGCTGGGCTTGCTCTTTGGCCGGGAGTCCTTGCGGGGAGGTCCTGAGAGATGCTGGCGAGAATCAGGGGAACCGTGGTCGATGAGACCATTTCCGGTGCTATCGTTGACGTGGCTGGCCTTGGTTTTGAGATCCAGCTGAGTCGAAAGGCCGGGGCTCTGTGCTCCCTGGGTGCTCAGGTGGAGCTTCACTGTCACGTCCAGTTTGCCGAGACCGGGCCAAGCCTTTTCGGATTTGCCGACGGCCTTGAGAAGGCCGTCTTTCTCCGCCTTCTCTCGGTTCGGGGCATCGGTGGAAAACTTGCGATGCAGGTCCTTCAGGGCATGGCTGCCGAGTCGGTTGTTCAGGCGGTTACCCTGGGCGATCCTGCCGCTCTGACGTCCGTTCCGGGCATCGGAAAGAAAACCGCCGAGCGTATCTGCTTTGAGCTTCAGGAGAAGATGACTCGAGGTCTTCCTGAAACGGTGGAAAGAGGGGATTCAAGAGCGGTCATTCCCGATAGAGAGACCGTCTTGGAGGCTCTGGAATCACTTGGTTTTTCCCGCCAAGCATCGGTCCAGGCCATGGCCGTGGTGGCTGAGCACCGTTCTTTGGAGGGACTTGGTGTGGAGGAGCTGATTATGATAGCGCTGAAACACCTGAGTTCACACGGGGCGGAGGGGCGGTGATCTGTCATGAGCTCTGATCAGCGTCTGGTCGACGTCTCCGATCAAGACGACGACCTTTCCCTTCGTCCCCTTTCTCTGGACGATTTTACGGGGCAGGAGCCTATCAAGAACAAGCTTCGTATCTATATCAAGGCAGCCCGTCAACGGGGCGAGGCCCTGGATCACTCCCTTTTTTACGGACCGCCGGGGTTGGGCAAGACCACCCTTGCAGGGATCATCGCCCGGGAGATGGGGGGGGATCTTCGAATTACCACAGGGCCTGCCCTGGAGAAGACCGGAGATCTGGCAGCTCTTCTGTCAAATCTCCAGGATAACGATGTCCTGTTCATCGATGAGATTCACCGTATGAACAGCAGCATCGAGGAGATCCTGTACTCGGCTATGGAGGACTTCTCCCTCCACATTATCGTCGGCAAGGGGCCTTTGGCCAGAAATATCTGCCTCTCTCTTCCCCGGTTTACCCTGGTAGGAGCCACCACCAGACTTGGTCTTCTCACGTCCCCACTGAGGGCCCGATTCGGCATCGTTGAACAGCTCTCCCTCTATTCAGGACGGGAATTGGCATCTATCATCGATCGGGGGGCCTCGGTGCTTCGGGTGCCCATCGACCCCGAGGCCGCTCTGAAGATCGCTGAGCGCTCCCGGGGGACCCCTCGCATTGCCCTTCGAGTGCTTCGTCGAGTTCGAGACGTGGCGGAGGTCTCTGGGAGTGGGATCATCACGGCCGCTCTTGCGGAACGGGCCATGGCCATGCTCGGTCTGGATGATCTCGGATTGGACGAGGGGGATCGTCGTATCCTGGAGGCCTTGGTCGATCTGTTCGGAGGCGGTCCCGTGGGACTCTCCACCGTGGCGGCGGCTCTCAACGAGGAACCTCAGACGGTGGAGGACATCTACGAACCGTACCTGCTTCAGCTGGGCTTTCTGGAGAGAACCCCCCGAGGTCGAAAGGCTACGGCCCGGACCTATTCGTATTTAGGGCGCTCTGTACCTCAGGATCGTCAGCTTGTCATACCCATTAAGGAGGATCAGTGAATGCCCTTTTTTCGTAAAACGAGGGTCGTGTTGTGGCTCATAACGGTCGTTCTTCTCTGTTCTGTGTCCCCCTCCGGAGCCGAACAACTCATCAGGGTCGGCCTTGCCGAGAGACGCTCACGTGTCGATATCTCGTCGTCTTCGGCTCTCTCTTTTTCTGATCGATCAGGAAAACGGATCTCCGCAGGGCGATCTGCGTCCGTGATGGTCTCGGGCTCCTCCCTACGTGTCAACGGCCAGACGATGGCCCCGCCGGTGTCGGTATCGTCGTCGTCGATGCTTATCTTCAACAAACGCAGATACCTTGGGCGATTCGACCTCCTGCTTCGGGCCAGGAGGATCACCGTGGTGAACGTCCTGGGCGTGGAGAGCTATCTTCGTGGCGTTCTCAAGATGGAGGCTAATCCATCCTGGCCTATCGAGGCCCTCAAGGTCCAGGCCATCATCTCCCGAACGTACGCCCTGAGACAGATTGGGCGTCACAGCAAAAAGGGCTACGACGTCTGTGATACCCACCATTGCCAGGCTTATCGGGGAGGGAGCGCCCACGATCCTGTCACGGATCGGGCCATCGCCCAAACTAGGGGGATGGTCCTCACCTACAGAGGGAGGCTTGCCAAGACCTTTTTTCACTCCGACTGTGGCGGGGTCACCGCTGCGGTGAAGGATGTATGGGGTGGAGACGTTCCATATCTTCGCTCTGTCGCCGATCCCATACCCTCGGGATCGCCCTATATGACGTGGACCGCCTCCCTGAAAGGCTCGACCATCGGTCGAGCCTTGGAAAGGGCCGGATTTCCTGTCGGAGTTGTCTCCGCCATGACGGTCCTTGACCGGGACGCTTCTGGACGAGTTCGGACTCTCTTGGTCACTGGATCGAAGGGGCAGAGGAAAATATCGGGGCATCGTTTCCGCATGGCTGTCGGAAGTCGTCTGGTCAAGAGCACGGCTTTTCAAATTCGGGGCAGCCGGGATTTCTATCCGATCCAGATGCCTGTATCCTCTCCTCGCCCAGTGCTATCGCCCACCGTCGATGTGGTTGCTCCTCTGACCGCTACCGAGGAACAGCTCCTGTTCTTGCTCACAAAACAAGGGGCCTTTACGTCAAAGGAGCTTATCGAGATGCTCGTCGATCCGTCTCGTAAACGACACTATCTTCAGAGGGAAGGTGGCAGCACGTCAGGAACCGGCAGCTTTTCGGTCAACAAGCCGATCTCCGTCCCCATCGGGAAATCCTCCCATGGTGCCTTCGTCCTGAAAGGGCGGGGTTGGGGGCACGGCGTCGGGCTTTCCCAGTGGGGAGCTCGGGCTCTCGCCCTCTCTGGCTGGCCAGCCAGGAAGATCCTGTACCATTATTATCCTGGAACGACGTTGACGACCCGTTGAGTGCCATGACTGACGAGAGGCTCTACCTGACGTCTTCCTATGGGTATCAGCTCCCCGAGGGGCTCATCGCCCAATCTCCCGCGGTTCCCCGGGATTCATCGAGGCTTCTGATCCTGTCCCGTCGTGATGGCACGATGGAACATCGCCGTTTCTCCGACCTGACGGAGTATCTTCATCCCGGAGATTTGTTGGTTCGCAACGATACCCGGGTTATGGCCGCCAGGCTGATGGGAACCAAGATCGGAGGAGGGGCCAAGGTGGAACTCCTTCTGTTATCCCGACTCAGCGATCGAACCTGGGAGGCCCTTGTACGGCCGGGACGGCGTCTTCAGCCCGGGGTTCCCGTCGAACTGGAGGACGGAACGACGGTCACCATCGAGGCAAACAGATCGGAGGGACTCAGAGAGGTCGCTTTCCCCGATGGGCTGAACGTGGACAAGCTCATGGACCGACTGGGGGTCGTGCCTCTGCCGCCGTATATCACGAATACGTCGTCTCCAGCCGAGTCCTACCAAACGGTTTTTTCCCGAAATCCTCGATCTGCGGCAGCGCCCACGGCCGGGCTTCACTTTACCTCAGAACTTTTGGACAAAGTGGCCCGTATGGGGGTGGAGATCGTCGACGTGACCCTTCACGTCGGGCTGGGGACATTTCGTCCGGTTCAGGAAGATGACATTCGAGCTCATCACATGCATCGGGAGCGGTGCTTCATCTCGTCGAAGACCGCCGAGGCCGTGAACCGTGCTCGGCGGGAAGGTCGTCGGGTCGTGGCGGTGGGGACTACGTCGGTCCGTACCCTGGAGTCGATGGTTGAGAACGGCGAGGTCGTCTCCGGGAGTCGAGAGACGTCTCTGTATATCTACCCAGGGTTTCGGTTTCAGGCTGTGGATGCCATGATCACTAATTTTCATCTCCCCCATAGTTCCCTCCTCATGCTGGTATCTGCCTTTGCCGGTTTGGATATGGTTCAGAATGCCTACAGGGAGGCCGTCCGTCGTGAGTATCGTTTTTTCTCCTTCGGCGATGCCATGCTGATCACGTGAGGTCCTGGGTATGAAACGATTTTTTTTGTCTCTGGCTTTTCTGGCCGTCGTCCTGGGAGGCTGGGCCACATGGCACTTGGGTACCTCCTTCTGGACCGATCTTCTGATAATGCCTTTTCGAAACGATGCACCGGTGGATTATCATCTTCCTCCAGGACAGTCAGCATCCGTCACGGCCACCGAGCTTGTGCGACTGGGAGTCGCTGTTCATCGTCGCTCTCTGGTCTGGTGGATGGTGCACACGGGCGTGGATCGGAAACTTCGGCCGGGACTCTATTCCCTTTCTCCCGGTGCCAGCTGGCAGGTGGCTGCTCAGCTTGGAACCCAGGAACCCACGGTATGGCCCGCCACGATCGTTCCTGGAACCGATCTCGAGCAATACTATCCCTTCGATGAGGACGATCCGTCGGCAGATCGCCTGGCCCCTTTGTCCGACGACGCCTTTCCGGGGGCAATGGTGCCGTTGTTGCCCCTGGACGTTCGCTTCAGGGCCGCGTATCTTTTGCCCGAGACCTATCTTCTTCCTGAAAAGTCTCCTCGAGTCATGGTTGCCCTGGCCTCTCGGGGATGGTGGCGACGTTTTGATCAGAGAGTGGCCGGGAGCACATCGGCCGATCTGTTTCAGGCCGCTGTCGTGGCCTCCCTCGTGGAACGGGAATCTCTTCGTGATGAGGAGCGTCCACGGGTGGCTGGGGTGATCCTCAATAGGCTTCGCCTGGGAATGCCTCTTCAGATCGACGCGACCGTGGTCTATGCCTGGAAGCTTCTTGGTCGAACCATTCGTCGGGTGACCTACGACGATCTGAAAGTGGACTCGCCGTACAATACGTATCGGATAGGCGGGCTGCCTCCCGGGCCTATATGTATTCCATCGGCTCCTTCCTGGGAAGCGGCTTTGAATCCCGAAAGCCACGACTACCTGTATTACGTAGCTGACGGATCGGGAGCCCACCGATTTTCCAGAAGTTACGAGGAGCATCGACGGGCGATCAGATCCATTCGTATGCCGTAAAAATCGGTGAGACCTGCTACAATAGGAAAGGAACTGGTGTTTTGAAAAGAACTGACGTATTTAGGAAAGGAGATGACATGAACTCCGATCACGAGAAAAAATGTCCCGGTTGCGGGAGCCTGTTTCAAACCGACGATCCTCGGGAAGCGGGGTATCTTCCGCCAGGCAAGGTGCCACAGGATGGTGTCGTCTGTCGCCGGTGTTTTCAAATGCGCCACTATGGCGTCTTCGCTAAGGCCACCATACGGGATCGAGCCATCAAAAACGAGATCCGTCAGGTCTCTCGCCAGACCGAGGCTATCTTTATGGTGTTGGACGTGGCGCAGTTTGAGGTCTCGTCCAGTGCGCTGGATTGGGTGTCGGATCTGGACCAGCCGGTGTTCGTAGTTATCAACAAGTGTGATCTGCTTCGAGGCAGGCTGGACAGCGGAGGCGTTGCGCACTGGGGGGCGGCTCGGCTCGGTGTTCCAGAGCATCGGGTATTTCCGGTATCAGCTACCAGTTCGGGCTCTGTGGCTGAACTCCGCCGTCGTATCGAAGCGGGGGTTCCTGCTGGAGCAGCTCTCCTTTTTCTGGGGACCACCAACGTGGGGAAGAGCACCTTGCTTCGAGGCCTGACCGGGGATCGGGTCCTCACGGTATCCCGGCTTCCGGGCACCACCTTGGGCGTAAGCTCAGTGACGGCCAGAAGCGGTTTACGATACGTGGACGTTCCTGGATTAAAAGAATCTAACCCATGGTTAGGGCGTCTGTGTCCCGACTGTCTCGTCAGTCTGGTGCCCCAGAAAAAGCTCAAAAATCTCTCGTTCGTGATGAGGGCCGAACAGGCGCTGGCTCTTGGAGGCATGGGATGGCTTGTCATGGATTGGGCCGGAGTTCAGGGCTGGGCTCGCCTGGAAGCCTTTGTCGCCGACGGGGTTGCCTTACATCGGACGTCTTTCTCTCGCCTGGAGGAGCTCCTGAGTCCCTATCGATCGGATATCCTGATGCCCCCGTGTCCCAGCTGCTGGTCGTCGCTGGACGGTCCCGGTTATATCTCCCACGAGATAGACATCCGCGAGGGTGAGGACCTTGTCCTTCCCGGCTGCGGCTGGCTCGCCGTTCGAACTGGTCGCTGGATTGGGCGATTTTTCCTGCCCGAAGGGGTAGAACCGGTCGTTCGCTCCTCCCTGGTACCGTCGCTTGCGAAAAATCCCCACAGGAGACGACGATAAACGAGGACGGATGGGCGGGGGTGGCGTTTTGAAAACGTCGTGAATATCGGCGCGGCTCTGGGTACACCTCGGGACTGTACGTAAGAAGCGGTCAGAACTTTCCGGTTATGTGAGTTTAGCTGTTTTTTTGATTAATTAAAAGCATGATGGTTAGGAGGGAGTTCGACGACCCCATGTCCATGAATCAAGATAGCAATCAAGTCATCATCAGAAGACGAAAGCGACGGAATCCTCGTCTTTCCGTCGAGAAACGCCGGATCCTTTCCACTCGGCTGACGTTTTTGATTCTGGCCTCAGTCCTGATCTACGGAATCCTCACAATCTGGGTACCGTGGACGGGCTTTTGGGGTCGAGCATTGGGAGACTGGCTCTTGGATACGTTGGGAGGTTCGGTGATCATTCCCTTTTGTCTGGGAATATATCTTCTCTTTGCAGCGGGGACAGGGCGCTCTATCTCATCTCTGCCAAGGCAGTGCGGGGGGACTCTTCTTTTGTATCTTGCGGGGTCCATCATGATGGGACTCATGTCCCTCTCGGGCATGGCGTTTCGTCCCTTAGCTCCCGGTATCGTCGGGACGGTTCTAGCCTCAGGTCTTTGCTACTGGACCGGTGCTTTAGGAGCCCTGTTCATAGGAATCGCCATAACGGTTCTTTCGGCCGTCGTCTATGAGATCACGAGCATTTCTCCCGATGACCTGAAACGGGTGGTACAGAAGCTTACCTTAAAGATTCGATCCAGAAGATTTCGTCGTCAGAGGCAAGTCGTTCAGGAGGATATTCCCGTCTCCTGTGACGACAAGGAGGAATCGGGTCAGGATGTTTCTCATGAAGAACCTCTGGATGATAAACTCGTTGATGAACCGATGGCTTTCTCATCTACGGAGTCGGAGATTCCTGTCGATCATTCCTTTCCGGTGGAGCGATCTTTCGGTGCCGAATCCTGGAGCATGAGGGAGTACTCTCCGGTGCGTGATAAAAAACGCAGGCTTGAGGACAAGGAGCTTGATTACGGTGCCTCTGAGAGGATTGAGAGGTTCAGGGATATGACTCCAATGTCCGACTCATCCGTTCCAGACCAGGTTCAGGAGGATCCTGAGCCTGTCAGACCAAGACGTACCAGGTTTTATGTCTCGGGGAGAACGGAGATACCGACGAAGAACCAACCTGCTTCGGAGACTTCCTTTAAACCTCGAACCAGCGTTTCAGCTCCGTCTCAAGATCGTGTGGTGATTGAGGAGAAACAATACGTGGAGCCAGCCCCTGCAGATTTTCCTCCCTTGATGGATGCCTTCGGGCCAAAGGATACCGGAGCGATGAGAAACGATCCCATCATCCTTCGACAAAAGGGACTCGATATCGTCACGGCTTTAGCCAGTTTTGGTGTGGAGGCCTCTTTAGCTCATACGGTGGAGGGACCTACAGTGATTCAGTACCAGCTTCAATTGGCTGCAGGGGTAAAGGTCAGTAAGGTGGCTGGGTTAAGCAAGGATATCGCCGTAGCCTTGGCTGTCCCCTCTTTGAGGGTTGAAGCTCCGATTCAGGGAACCTCCTACATCGGGATTGAGGTTCCTAATCGAAAACGGCGCTCAGTGACGCTTCGGTCGGTTGTGGAGTCTCAGGAGTTCTCCTCGGCGGAGGTCCAGCTGCCCCTGCCTCTGGGTTTCAGGGTCGATGGTTCGCCCGTCGTTGTCGGACTTGAAGAACTGCCCCACCTCCTGGTCGCCGGCACTACGGGATCGGGTAAGAGTGTGTTTGTGACGAGCTGTATCACAGCCCTCTGCGCGACTAGGACGCCCCAGGAACTTCGCTTCATCCTGGTTGATCCCAAGAGGGTCGAGATGGCCATTTTTGAACATCTTCCTCATATCCTGGCGAAACCCGTCGTGGACCCACAAAAGGCCGTTCATGCCCTTGGCTGGGCTGTTCGTGAGATGGATCGTCGGTACGAGGTCTTTGCCCGAGCCAAGACGCGAAACCTCTCAGGGTACAACGCTAAAGTGCTGCCGAAAGATCAATTACCCCATATCGTCATCGTGGTGGACGAACTGGCAGACCTTATGCTCACTGCGTCTAAGGATGTTGAGGAGTTCATCTGCCGGCTGGCCCAAATGGCCCGGGCAACGGGCATTCATCTTATTCTGGCGACACAGAGACCATCGGTGAACGTCATCACCGGCCTCATCAAGGCGAATATTCCTGCTCGGGCGGCCTTTACATTGCCGTCCCAGACCGACTCCCGGACTATCATCGACGTCACAGGAGCCCAGCAGCTTTTGGGGAAAGGTGACATGCTTTTTTCCAGCACAAAAAACCCTAAACCTATTCGAATTCAATCTCCGTTTATCGATGAGGATACGACCTTACAGGTCATTGACTCGCTTCGACGAACTTTCGGTGATCCCGAGTACGTGGAGATAGAGGACCAGCAGAACGGCCGAAACGGAGGCGAGATGGATTTTGCCAACGACGACCGGCTGGAGGAGGCCGTTGAGCTGATCCTGAAGAGCGGTATCGCATCAGCCAGCCGTCTTCAGAGGCAAATGCGAGTTGGGTTTACCCGAGCCGCCCGTATGATCGACGCTATGGAGATGATGGGTATCATTGGCCCTCAGGACGGTGCTAAGCCCCGGGAGATATACGTGGACGAAGCTCAGGCCCAGAGGATTCTTGAGGAGCATTTTGGTCGATGATCTCATGGGGGTTTTGAGTCTTCCTGGACTGCGTCTGTATTTCGAGGCCACAGAGGAGCCTGTATGTGTCCTGGTTGCTGGAGGACGCCCCCCCGAGCCCTGGTGGCTGAAGAGTGTTGGGGTGGATCGGTGTCTTTGGGCGGTGGACGCCGGTGCCGATGCTTGTCGGTCAGCTTCCCTGATCCCTCATCTCGTCGTGGGCGACTTAGACAGCGTCTCGTCCCGTACTTTAGAGTGGTTGACGGAGTATCGTGTGCTGCTGGAACGCTATTCGAGGGATAAGGACAAAACCGATTTTCAACTGGCACTGGAGCGATGGCTCCTTCATCCGTCTCGAACGTTGATCGTTTCGGGCTGCTGGGGTGGTCGTTTTGACCACCTGTGGGCCGTGGTCCACGATTGTGTGCGGGTTCGAAAGGCCAAGCTCTCGTTTGTCTGTCTTGCTGACGAACAGGAGGCCATGGTGATCATGGGGGATGGTGATCGGGGACGTATCCTTCCCGACGGAGGATTCCCTCCGTCGATTCTCTCTTTGCTGCCTCTGTCCGATTACGTCAAAGGCGTTACTCTTGAGGGGGTTCGTTGGCCTCTGAGGGATGCTACCTTGTTTCGGGAGTTCTCCTACACGGTGAGCAACCAGCCCTTGCCCTTGTGGGCTTCGGAAAGGGACAAGGGCGTGGACGTCTCTCTGGGCGAGGGATGGATGGGGTTGTACCTGGCTTGGGAAGATGTTGGAGATAGAATTTTCGAGGCTCGAAGAAAAAATGAGGAAGCGGGCCCTTAAAGGGCCCGCTTGACCTTACTGGATCGAAGGCAACGAGAACAAATACGGAGTCTTCTGACCTCACCGGCACCCATATCGACTCGCACCGAGTGGAGGTTGGGGAGCCAGCGCCGACGGGTTTTCCTGTGGGAATGGCTGACGGAGTTGCCCGTCGCAGGGCCCTTACCGCAGCAATCGCACATCTTGGACATGATAAATAGGCCTCCTTACGTAGGTTCAAATCAACTGAGGCATTGTATCATAGAAAAAGCTAAAGAAGCAAACGAGACCTCTCAAGGAGGAGTGGTTTATAATGAGCTTTTCCGAAAAAATGATGGCTCTTGAGGATATCGTTCATCGGTTAGAGGTTGAGGCTTTGCCCCTGGAGGATGCCCTGGAGCTTTTCGAACAGGGTGTGAACTTAGTGAAGGATGGGCGGCTGTTTCTGAGCCAGGCGGAACAGCGAATCTCTGTCTTGACCGAGGACGGAGAGCAGCCCTTTTCGATTGGAGAGGTCCCGAACGATGACCGTTGATGTGAAAGCTGAACTCAATGCCAGGAAAAACCTGTTCGAGGCCTCCCTGAACGAATGGTGTGACTGTCGTCCACCAGCGGCTCCGCCCCGCATCTGGGAGGCCATGACGTACTCCCTTCTGGGAGGTGGAAAACGGCTTCGGCCCGTTCTGTGTATAGCGGCGGCCGAGCTCTTTGGATCTCCCCCAAAAAACGTCTTCCCCATGGCCTTGGCTCTGGAGATGGTCCACACAGCGTCGTTGATCCACGACGACCTTCCGACTATGGACGACGACTCGCTGAGGAGAGGACACCCCACCAACCACGTGGTTTACGGGGAGGCTTTGGCTATCCTGGCGGGGGATGCTTTGTTGACTCATGCCTTTCAGTTGCCACTCCAGGCCCTGTCGGGGCTTGTTCCTGCAGAACGGATCGTCGCAGCCATGGCCGATTTTGCTCAGGCACTTGGCGCCCAGGGTATCTGCGGTGGTCAGGTTCTGGATATGGAAGGGGATCTCTCAGGATTGAGCGACGCCACACCTCTGGTCATCGCTGAACTTAAGACAGCGGCCTTGATCCGAACGTCCTTGGTCACCGGGGCTATCCTGGCCGGGGCCGACGACGATGCTCAGAAGGCACTGAACCGATATGGTTTGGAGCTCGGGGTGGCCTTCCAGATTGCCGACGACATCCTGGATGTGGTCGGGGAGCAGGAGAGCATGGGGAAATCCCTGGGGAAAGATCGGGACCAAAACAAGAGGACCTTCATCAGCGAGTATGGTCTTGAGGGTGCCAGGGAGTGCCTGTCTCGCAGGACCAAGAATGCAGTGGAGTATATGAGGTCCTTTGGGGCGTCGGGTACTTTTTTAAGGGAGTTGGTCCTGTACCTGGAACATCGAACACAGTGAAAGGGGGAATTGTCATGGCATTGTTGGAGCATATGAATGGTCCCGAGCAGCTGCGTGACCTGAACTCCGGCGATATCGCCATGCTCTGTCAGGACGTGAGGGACATGATCGCCGACGTGGTTTTTGAGAACGGCGGTCATCTGGCCTCGTCCCTTGGTGCTGTGGAGTTAACGGTCTCTCTCCTCAGACAGTTTGATCCTCTGAGGGACCGGATCGTTTTCGACGTTGGACATCAGACGTATCCATATAAAATCCTTACCGACCGCCGAGACCAGTTTGCTACGATCCGTCGCTTCGGAGGACTCAGCGGTTATCCCAAGAGGAGCGAGAGCCCGTATGACCATTTCGATGTAGGGCACAGCAGCACGTCTCTGTCGGCAGTACTGGGGTACGCCAAGGCTCGAGACATCCTGGGGCAGGATCATCATGTGGTGGCCGTTATTGGCGATGGGGCTATTATCAACGGAATGGCCTTCGAGGCGTTGAATCATCTCAGGGAGACCGATACGAAGGTTATCTATATCCTGAACGACAATGCCATGTCCATCAGTCCCCGCGTGGGGGGAGTTGCGACCCATTTTGCCCATCTTAGCGCCAATCCGTACTATCTCAAACTCAAAAAAGCGGTGAAAGATTGCTGTAAGGGCTTGCCCAAGGGCGAGACCATCGAGCATATTCTGGGCAGGGCGAAGGACCAGATCAAGAGCCTGGTCAAACCCGACAACCTTTTCGATTCCCTGGATATCGCTTATTGGGGCCCCTTTGATGGTCATTCAGTGGAGGAAATGGACCTTATTTTCACCCTGGCCAAGCAATACGACAAGTCGGTTTTGATCCATCTCATCACCCAAAAGGGACGAGGACTTCTGGCGGCCGAGGAAAATCCCAGTGCCTATCATGGAGTGTCCCCGGCATCGTCCAAATCAAAGCCCTCGTCCACAAGCTGGAGTCAGGCTGTGGCTGATTGCGTCTTAAGTGCTGCTGAGTCCGACCCTCGAGTGGTCCTCCTGACCCCCGCCATGAAGGAGGGGTCGAAACTTGGAGTTTTCGCCAGGCGTTTCCCAGACCGCTTCTTCGACGTGGGAATCGCGGAGGAACATTCTCTCACCCTGGCAGCTGGTATGGCAGCTGGAGGTCTTCGTCCGGTAGTCTCGATTTACTCCACGTTTTTACAGCGAGCCATGGATCAACTGGCCTTGGACATCTGCCTTCAGGATTTGCCGGTGGTCTTAACCCTGGACAGGGCTGGGATGATCGGTGAGGACGGCGAGACTCATCAGGGACTTTTCGACATGAGTTGGACCCGGACGATCCCCAATCTGGTGGTCCAGGCTCCTCGCGACCGGGTCGATTTGGCCCGGATGATGGACGACGCTATGGAACGTTCCGGCCCCACAGCAATTCGCTTTCCCCGGGGGGCGGTGATCGAGTCCCTTCATAGGGAAACGTCCTCCGAAAAAGGGGCTCTTCAGGCCGAGGTTATCTTCAGCTCCGAGGGGGCGGTCTGGTACGTGGGGGTGGGAAAGACCGTTGCCTTCCTGAGTAACGCCCGTGAAGAGGCTATCCGCCAGGGATACCTGGCTCCAGGATTGGTCGATCTTCGGACCATATCTCCTCTGGACTGGAACGTGTTGGACCCCGTCCTGTCGCTTGGGGGTGTCGTCCTGATCGCCGAGGACGGATACCTGGAGGGGGGCGTAGGAGAGGCCATAGCAGCTCGAGCCGCTGAAATCGGCTCGTCGTCCTCGATCCACCGTATGGGGGTGCATCAGATATTTATGCCTCATGGCACGATCGACGAGCAATGGCGTCTGTGTGGTATGACGATAGAGAAAGCGGTGGCCGTCTGCGGTGAAAATACAGAGAGAAAGACTGGATAAGCTCCTGGTGAACCGGGGCTTCGTACAGACCCGTACCAAGGCCCAGGCGCTTATCATGAGCGGATCTGTCCTGGTAGCCGATGAGGTGGTGGATAAGGCGGGAACCGCCGTGTCCACGGATGCCTCTATTGAGATCCGGGGCAAGGGAGATGGCTGGGTCAGTCGTGGGGCTCATAAGCTACTTCGAGGTCTTGACGCTTTTGCCGTTGATCCTCAGGGTGCTGTCTGTCTGGATGTCGGGGCATCCACTGGAGGATTCACCCATGTCCTGCTGTCTCGGGACGCTTCACTGGTTTACGCTGTTGACGTTGGGTATGGACAGCTTCACTGGACTCTCCGGCAGGATCCCCGCGTGGTGGTCATGGAGCGAACGAACGCCCGATCTCTGCTGCCTTCGTCTTTTGATCCGCTCCCGACACTGGCGGTCATGGACGCGTCCTTTATCTCAATTCGCCTCATCCTTCCGGTCCTGGAGGCTGTTCTCCCATCCGACGCTACGGTCGTCACCCTGGTCAAACCGCAGTTCGAGGCGGGACGTAATAGGATTGGCAAAGGGGGCGTCGTCCGCTCGGCTGAGGTTCATCGGGCCGTTCTGGGCGAGCTTCATTCCTTTCTCTCAGAAAACACCTCTCTGGGGCTCATGGGATGTGTCCCGTCCCCTATACGTGGACCGAAGGGGAACGTGGAGTTTCTCTTTCATCTTGTGAAGGGGGTGCCGAGCCGAATCGTCGATCTCGACGAGCCGGTACGAGAGGCCCACGAAGGACTTCTACCATGAGTTTGTCGTCACGACACACGACATTAGGGATGATCGTCAACACACAAAAAAAACGGGCCGCGGATCTCGCTCAACGGCTTCTTCGTTGGGCTCCTGCGCAGGGCATCAATTTTCGGCTCCCTCCACAGGACTCCTCAGCCCTCGACGTGGAGCCTTGCCTTGGCCCATGGACCGATGGTCTCTCGGTCGCTTTGGTCATCGGTGGTGATGGGACATTCCTTCGAGCTGCCCGATATATTTTGGAGGAAGAGATCGCCCTGTACGGCATCAACGTGGGGCGTCTGGGCTTTTTGGCTGCTGGCGATCCAGAGAATGCTGAGAGGGACGTCCTTCAGATCGTTCAGGGAGATTTTCATCGCGGACAACGAAGTCTTCTCTTCGGCGAGATCGTTCGAGATGGCAAATCCGTACAGACCATGTACGCCTTGAACGACCTGGTGCTCACCAAGGGACCTCTGGCCAGAGTGATGGAGGTGGAGATACTGGTCTCAGGGTCCCTGGCCTGTGTGCTTCGCTCTGACGGAATCATCGCCTCGACCCCTACGGGTTCTACCGCCTATTCCCTCTCGGCCGGAGGCCCGATCGTTCCTCCCCACGTTCCATGCATGATCATGGCTCCCATATGTGCGCACACTCTCTACGCTCGTCCTATGGTTTTAGGGCCTCGGGATGTCCTGCGCCTCCATCCCAAGGGAGAGGGGATCACCCTCACCCAAGATGGCCAGTTGGGCTATGAGCTTTTTCCGGGAGACTACATCGACATTCGGCTCTCCTTCGACAAAAATCTGGAGACCCTCTGGCTTCCCGATCGAAGTTACTACGATCTTCTCAGGGCAAAGCTCATGTGGGGGCATTCAGGCCTCGAGGATTCGGTGTGAGGTGAAAAAGGATGATTGAAGAGCTCCACATTCACGGTATCGGCGGCATCGACGAGGCCCATCTTTCCCTGTCGTCTGGACTGACGGCCATAACCGGCGAAAGCGGTGCGGGGAAGAGCAGCGTCGTCCGATCCCTGGAATTGGCATCCGGGAAACGGGGGAACTCCTCGGTTATCCGGTCGGATCGCCAGGACGCCGTGGTCGAAGCTATTTATACTTGGGACGATGATAACGAGGACGATCCCTATGCGCCTCAGGAAGGGCGTCTCTTCGTCCGCAGGGAGTTGGCTCGTAACGGTCGGGGGAAGGTCTTTCTTCAGGATTGCCAGGCCCCCCTCTCCACCCTCTCTGATCGGGTCCAGAAACTTATCGTCATTCAGAGCCAGTTTGCGCAACTTGAGCTTCTGGATCAGGAGAAACAGCTGGAGTTGGTCGATCACTGCGGAGGTTCTGAGCTGGCGTCCGTGAAGGACTCCCTGGGGAGGATGGTTCGGGCCACCATTGAATCGGAGAGGCGTCTCCAGTCACTTCGATCTCGTCAGAAGGAGATTACCGATCGATTTCAGGGAGCCGAGGACGTGATTCTGGGCTGGCGCCAATCAGCCATATCTCCGAACGTCGAACGCAACTGGGAAGAGCAGTATGAACGGGAGACTCGGGAATTGGCCTCTCTGGACGAGATCGCCCGGATTATGGACAACCTGGACGGAGATGGGGCGGAGACCCTGAGGGAGCAGCTGGAACGAACGACCGGGCGCCTTTCGGAACTGGTCTCTCAGGATATTGAGCCTCGGCTTTCTCAAGCCCTGAACGACCTGTGGAACGGGTTTGAGGCTCTCCTGGAGGTCATGAAAACCGCCTCAATACCGGGATGTCGATCCAGCCTGGAGGAGTCGGTGGAGCGGCTGGAGACGAAACTCGGCGGGCTTCGGAAGCTGAAACGGGCGGCTGGAGTCTCTTCCACGGAGGAACTCGTGGCATATTGTACGGACGCTGACCGAGAGTTGACCTGGCTTGAGGAGAGCCATAGTCAAAAGGCACACCTTGAGGAGGAGGTAGAGACTTTTCGTCGCCGAGCCTCTCGGATGGCCCTGGAGCTGCGACAGCTGCGGCATCAGGCGGCACAGTGGCTGGAGAAGCGGGTCAACAGCCATCTCTCTGAGATGGCTATGGAGGAGGCTGTTTTCTCTGTCCGGTGTACCCCCGAACGCAGACTTCGTTCCCACGGTGCCGATTCAGTTGATTTTCAACTGTCGTGGGGGGATGGACCTCCCGGCCCCGTCTCCAAGATGGCCTCGGGGGGCGAACTCAGCCGGATTCTCCTGGCGGTTCGGCTTTCCTTGCCGGAGGATGGCCGACCGGCTACGGTGGTCTTCGACGAGGTGGAGGCTGGACTGGGAGGGCAGGCCGCAGTCCTGGCGGGCTTGAAGCTGAAGGACCTTTCCCGGGAAACCCAGGTCATCCTCGTGACCCACGAGGCCTCTATTGCGGCTCTGGCCGACCGCCATTTCGTAGTTCGACGTCAGGAACTCCTCAGCGATGTTCGGGAGCTTCGAGGTGACGAACGTGTGCCAGAAATTGCCCGGATGCTTTCGGGGGATTTGAATCTGAACGAAGCTCAAGTCCATGCGTCTCGGTTGTTGCAAAAAGAGCAAAAGATCTGACCTCAGAAGGGAGGACTCGACATGAAAGCCCGACTGGCAACACCGTTCGACATAGATATGGTTCTGGGACTACAGAGGAAAAACCTGGTGTCCAATATGACGGACGAAGAGAAGAGAAACGGGTTTGTCACCACACCGTTTACCCTGAAACAATTGAACGACCTGATTCAGGTTGATGGGCTCTTCGTTCTGGACGACGATGGAGCCGTCGTTGGGTATGCCATGGCAGCCGGTTGGGACTACTTTGAGGGACGGCCTATGTTCGATTACATGATCGAGAGATTCTCCGGCCTGAACTACAAGGGAACGGCCATCATGCGCGACAACTTCTTTCAGTACGGCCCTGTGTGCATCGCCGGGGAAAAACGGGGAACTCACACCCTCCCCGCCCTTTTCGAGGAGATGAGGGCCCACATGTCGTCCAGTTTCGATGTCGGAACGACGTTTATCAATAAAACGAACGCCGATCTTTCGAGGCTCACACCAGAAAGATCGGGCTCGATGTAATCGACGAATTCGAGTTCAACGACAACAGCTACTATGGGTTGGCCTTTCTCACCCCTGTGGGAACTACTCAACAGAACGCACCTTAATAATCAGAATAACTGGAAGAATCACTTTTCAGGGCAGACGTTTGAAAAATATTTTAAAAGATTGCTTAATGGAAATTCTAAAAGCTCAAGAGATGAGCTCTCATGACGACCTGCCTGTAACGGATGTATTGAACAACTGCACAATGCCCCGTCAGAAGTGTTGCCGTGAGTCTTGACGCCCCAGGGCCTCTCCCGTATAATGTCAAAATTGTTAGTGAGCCGCATGAGACGGGTTTTTAAAGCGAAGCTACCCGATCTTGGCGAGAGGAGAGGATTAGTATGTATGCGATCATCGAGACCGGAGGGAAACAGTATCGAGTTCAGCCCGGCGACGAACTTCGAGTGGAGAAGCTCGCTGTTGAGGAAGACGGCGCTGTGACCTTCGATAAGGTGCTTTTACTGGGCTCCGATGAGGGCGTTACGGTGGGAAGCCCGACGGTGCCCGGAGCGTCGGTTACGGGAACGGTTCTGTCCAGCGGAAAGGCGAAAAAACTCATCGTCTTCAAGTACAAGAACAAGACCAATTACCGCAGGTTTCGGGGGCACAGACAGCCTTACAGCCTGGTTCGGATAGACGCCGTCAACCCCTAAGCTCATGACCAGGGTCGAGGTGTCCCTTCGAGGGGAACTCATCTTTGGTCTCTCTGTGTGTGGGCATTCGGGCTACGCCCCGTCTGGACAGGATATCGTCTGTTCTGCCGTAACGACTCTGGTTCAAACGCTTCATATTGGCCTGGCCGACGTGCTTCATCTTTCGCTGGACTCCCAAGTCCATCGGGAGTCGGCGGTGATCGCCATGAGATGGCGTGATGAATCGCCTGAAGCCCAGGCAATAGTGGCTACCGTGGTCGAGAGCTTTCGGGCTCTGGCCCGAACTTATCCCGAAAACGTAGAAGTGGTGGAGGTGCAGGAATATGCTGTATAGTTTTTTTGAACTTCAGTTTTTCGCCCATAAAAAAGGCCAGGGAAGCAGCTCAAACGGGAGGGATTCCCGGGGGCAGAGGCTTGGTCTCAAGCTGAGCGATGGTCAGCTCGCCAAGGCAGGCAATATCATCGTTCGCCAGAGGGGCACGTCCTTTCATCCCGGGCAGAACGTGGGGCTCGGCAAGGACTATACCCTGTTTGCCCTGAAGGACGGTGTGGTTCGCTTCAAGAGCAAAGGGAACAGAAAATACGTCCTCGTTGAAGAGTCGGCTGTCGCTGTTTAACGTTTTTTCTTCGGCATAGCCAGCTACGGGCCCAGGTTCCCCTTGGCCCGTTTTTTTTTCATGGATATTCAGGGGGCCTTTTCGTGAAATTTGTGGACATGGTGACCATCCAGGTCTCTGCTGGTCGAGGTGGCAACGGGTGCATGAGTTTCCGTCGAGAGAAATTCGTCCCCAAGGGTGGCCCCGATGGGGGGAACGGCGGTCGTGGGGGGCACGTGTATCTTGAGGCTACTCCCGATATCCACACCTTGGCCGATTTCGAGTATTCCCGGCGAATCTCAGCTACCGACGGAGAACACGGTCAGGGCTCCAAAAAATTCGGAGCCAATGGATCGGACGTGGTAGTGAAGGTTCCCTGTGGGACGGTAGTGTTCGATAAGGATCGAGGCGAGCCTCTGGCCGATCTCCTGGAACCGGGGGATCGGTGTCAAGCTGCCCGAGGCGGTCGTGGAGGTAAGGGAAACGCCCATTTTGCCAGTTCCCGTCGGCGGGCACCTCGCTTCTCGGAGAAGGGCGAGGAAGGACAAAAGCGAACCATTACGCTGGAGCTTAAGCTTATCGCCGACGTCGCGCTGGTGGGACTCCCCAATGCCGGCAAGTCCAGTCTCCTGGCTGCTATCTCCGGTGCTACCCCGAAAGTGGCCGACTATCCTTTTACGACCCTGTCCCCTAACTTGGGCGTACTTTGCCTCGACCAGGAAAAAATCGTGGTTGCCGATATTCCGGGACTCATAGAGGGAGCTCACGAAAACAAGGGGCTAGGACACTATTTTCTCCGCCATATCGAGCGAACCAGAGCCATCGTCCACGTCTTGGACCTGTCGGCCGGCGATCCTAACTCGGTTCTGTCTCAGTGGGAGACCGTGCTGGATGAGTTTCAAGCGTATAACGCTGCCCTCTTGGATCGCCCGTATCTGATCGTAGGGAATAAGACGGACCTTCCGGGAACCGCTGACGTATCGCGAGGTGTGGCTCAGCACTTTCGGGAGCGTAGTATCTCCTATTTCGAGACGAGCGCCCTGACTGGCGATGGCGTGTCTGATTTTATCGATGCCATCGTACGGCTCTGTCGGGAACATCCAAGACCTACTGGGATGACCAGGCTTTACGCCACGGTGGAGGAGGAGTCCCATGGACCTTGGGGACGAGGGCGCGTTCAGGTGATTCGTCTTGCCGACTCGGGACATTTTCGGGTGATCCATCCTCGGATCGAGGTGGCTGTTGCCCGGTATGATTTCGGCCAGGAGGAAGCGGTGGTTCGATTTATGCGGATTCTTCGGGAGTATCGGGTGGAGGATCTTCTGGAGGCCGGTGGAGCCCAGGAAGGCGACACCATTCATATCGGCGATGTCACTTTTGAATTTCAGCCCGAACGGGCCTACTGAGAAGGACTTCCCCCGACGGATCGGCATCATGGGGGGAACCTTCGATCCGATTCATCATGGACATCTGGTGGTAGCGGAAGAAGCCTATTGGGCTTTGGAGCTCGAACGGGTTATTTTTATCCCGACGGGCAACTCTTTCCATAAATCGGAGCGTCGGATCTCCTCGGCCGAGGATCGATACATGATGACCTGTCTGGCTACTTTGGAAAACGAACATTTTCGGGTCTCCCGAGTTGAGATCGATCGTCATGAACCCAGCTACACCGTGGAGACCTTGCGCGAGATGAGGCACTGGTTTTCTCAGGGAGAGGCCAAGTTTTTCTTTATCACCGGTATCGATGCCGTGTTGACCATCCTTGATTGGCACGAACGGGATGCCCTGCCCGATCTGTGTACCATAGTGGCGGTCAACAGACCGGGTTTCGACGATAGGGCCGGGCTCGACGCTATCCAGGATCTGCCCGCCCCCCTCCGGAAAGTGGTTTTTCCTCTGACCGTACCTTCTCTGTCCATATCGAGTACCGATGTTCGACGTCGAGCTGCGGAGGGGAAGAACATCCGCTATCTGGTGCCTCCTCTGGTGGAGCGGTATATTCTGAAAAGACGCCTGTACCAGGAAGGCAATCACGGCGGGATAGTCAGAAAGGGATGAAATGATGGTACGGAAAATGCGGATTTTGATTCTGATCCTGGTCGTTCTGGCATCTACTTCGGCAGGTGTCGCCTGGCGTCTCAGGAGGCTCATCTCTCCCGAGGCGAAGGATATCAAGCAGACTGTCCAGTTCGACGAGAAGACTGGCAGCGTGAATATCCTGGCCGTCGGGATGGACGATGTCGAGGGAGCCCACCGATCAGATACCATCGCTTTCATAACGGTTGACATCGATCAGAAATGGATCAAGATCATCTCCCTTCCAAGGGATACCAGGACGTCTATTCGAGGACACGGAACTCAAAAGATCAATCACGCCTTTGCCTATGGGGGCATGGATCTTCTGAAGGAGACGGTCGTCAACCTCCTGGGAATGCCCATTCATTATTCGGTGGCGGTCAACTACCAAAGCTTCCCCAAAATAGTGGATATCCTGGGCGGCATCGACATCGACGTTCAAAAGAACCTCCGATACACCGACAAGGCCGGTCATCTTTCCATAAATATCAAAAAAGGTTGGAGGCATCTGGACGGAAAAACCGCACTAGGATATGTCCGCTTTCGCCACGACGCCCTGGGGGATATTGGCCGAATTCGACGGCAGCAGCGATTTCTCAAGGCTCTCCTGAAAAAAATGTATGACCCGGTCACTATGTCGAACCTCTCAGAGATCACCTCGGAGCTTCTTTCCGTTCTCAAGACCGATATTCCCCCAAGTCAGGCTCTTTTGCTTGCGTCGTACTTGAAGGATATCCCCCCGAGCAGGGTCTCCTTTTTGACCATGCCGGGCAAGGCAGCTCTCATCAACGGTATCAGCTACTGGTCGCCGGATTTGGTCGAGATGTCGACCATGCTCACGTCGGATGAAGCGGAGGAGGAGCAGGCCTCGACCAACGAGGGAGCTCAGGACTCAAATACCACCAGCAACGACGTTCAGAAGGTACTTCAAGCTATCGACCGTCCTGTCGCTGTCCTTAACGGCGATGGAGCCTCGGGACTTGGAAAAAAAGTGTCGTCCCAATTGGAGCGTCAAGGTATCGAGGTGTTATACGTGGGGAATGCCAAACATTTTGATTTTCACTACAGCACTATAAGCCATAAACCAGGGGAGCAAAATCATTCAGCCGCCTTGGCTTTGGCCGATTTATGCGATATCTCGGAGAACCTCGTCCAGTCGGACACTAAATCACCCTATGAGGTTACAGTGACCCTAGGACACGATAAGGATCGAATCCTGGATATTCTGGAGCGGGTTCAATGAGAGGGATAGAGACAGAGAAGGAGGAGCCATACGTGGAGAAGGATAAGACCGTCGAGATGGTGGTAGCCCAGGCGGTTGCCGACAAACGGGGGCGTGACGTGACCGTCATGGATGTCTCCAAAGCATCGACCATAGCCGATCAGTTCATAGTCGTCACCGCAAACTCGGATATTCACATGGGCACCCTGTGCGATGCGGCGGGAGATGTTCTGGACGAGTTGAACGTGGACTATACCGTTGAGGGACAAACGAGCTCCCAGTGGCGTCTCCTCGACGCCGGAAATCTCCTGGTCCACGTCTTCAGTTCCAAAGGACGGGAATTCTACGACCTGGAACGGGTCTGGGGGGACCATCCTTCGTATCGTCTGGAAAACGTGGACTGAAGATGAAGACGGACGAGGTGTTGAGATCATTCTCGATGCCTCGTTTTTTGACAGCTCGTTATGTCCTATAATATATCTTATGTTGCGCATGATCCATTATGGTCTGTCTTGCAATCATGTTGCTTATGCAATATAATTGCAAGAGGATGAGGATGCAGGCGCTTGAAAGGAGATCTGTTCATGTACCGTCGAACTCTATGCCCCTGGCTTATGGCTGGAGTTATCCTTCTAGTTGTATCACCGGCTTTGGGACGATATCCCCTGGAGATCAGGGATGTCCTGTCGGGAGATCCCGTGGCTTCGGCGATTTTTTTTCGGATCAGGGTTCCCAGGATCCTGGCCGGTCTTATGGTGGGGGCTTCTCTGGCTTCTTCCGGAGCGGCTTTTCAAGGCCTTTTTCGAAATCCTCTGGCATCTCCGGGGTTGTTGGGAGCTTCTTCAGGTGCTGCCTTTGGAGCGGCTTTGGGAATTTTTTTGACCCTGGGCACCGGTACTATCGAGCTGGCCTCTTTTTTTGGCGGTTTGGCCGCCGTGATTGGGACGTTTTTCCTGGGAAGGCGATTTGCTGTTGGGGGAACTTTCGGTCTCATCCTCTCGGGAATAATGGTCTCATCTCTCTTTTCGGCAGCGGTATCGTTTCTGAAGTTTTTCGCCGATCCCACTGATACATTGCCCAATATCGTATTCTGGCTTATGGGAAGTCTGTCGTCGACCGATATGAACGACGTGGTGCGGATCACTTTGCCCGTTATCGCGGGTCTCTGTCTTCTGTGGGGCTCGGCATGGAGAGTCAACGTTCTCTCCTTGGGTGAGGCTGAAGCCGCCGCCCTCGGTCTGGATGTCCGTCTCTGGCGAACGGCGATTATCGTGGGCTCCACCGTTCTTGTGGCCTCGGCGGTCTCGATCAGTGGGGTCATCGGATGGGTGGGCTTGGTTGTGCCTCATTTTGTCCGATTTTTGGTTGGCCCTGATTTTCGGCTGGTCATTCCCTGGTCAGGGGCTTTCGGAGGGGTGTTTCTCCTGGCTGCTGACACGGTGTCCAGAACGGCGTTCCCCGTTGAAATTCCTTTGGGCATCTTGACGGCGATGATAGGTATTCCCTGTTTTTTGATCCTCATGGGACGGAAAGGAGGTCCTTTATGGCGGTGATCTTCAGCGATCTTTCCTGCGGTTACGGACGTACCCCTTTGATTTCCGGTCTCTCCGGCACAGTTGAATCTGGGCAGGTCCTGGCAGTTCTCGGACCAAATGGGGTTGGAAAGACGACTTTTTTTCGATCTATTCTGGGCCTTATTCCTCTTATGGCAGGTTCTTTGACCGTCGACGGGTACGCTGTTCTTAGGCAATCTCCCAGGGAACGAGCCAGGCTCATGGCGTACGTCCCTCAGGAATCGCCTTCACCCTATGGGTATTCGGCCCTGGACATGGTGACCATGGGCAGAACGTGCCACCTTGGTCCTTGGACTTCTCCGTCCCGTCGGGATAAGGAGGTGGCCAAGGCGGAGCTTGCAGCCCTGGGTATCGGCTCTATGGCGGAGCGATCCTACACGACCCTGAGTGGCGGCGAACGTCAACTTGTTTTGGTTGCCAGAGCCCTGGCTCAAGAGCCCTCAGTGCTTGTCATGGATGAGCCCACGGCCAGCCTGGACATGGCTAATCGTCACGGAGTCATGAGCACGGTCAGGAAGGTGACTGGGCGGGGCATATCGGTCATCTTCTCCACTCATTCTCCCGAGGAAGCCTATCGCTACGCCGATCAGGTCCTCCTCATGGGGACTGGATCTGTCTCCTGGGGAGGAGCTCGAGAGATTATCTCCGACGCATCCATGTCGAAACTCTACGGCCTTCCTGTTCATATATCGAGGCTTCACGGCGGTTTAATCGCTGCGACCGTATAAATCAGACGAGGAAAGAGGTATTGGTATGGTGAGAAAAGGAACGTTATGGAGTCTGATCGCTGTTTTGCTCGTCGCTTCCTGGGCGGGATTAGGCAATGCCAGAGAGTTCCGGGATATGGCCGGTCGGGTTCACTCGATCCCTGAGCGAATAAGCAAGGTTTTCTCTATCGGTCCTTCGGGGACGGTGCTCCTCTACACGGTGGATTCCAATCTGCTGTGTGGGTGGAACTATACCCTGAAGGAGAACGAAAAACGTTATATCGCAAAGGCCCTGTGGGATCTCCCCGTACTGGGTGGCTGGTTCGGCAAGTCAACGGGCAACCCCGAGGAGATCGCCAGGGTCGATCCTGAGGTGCTCTTGTCAGTCGGATCCCTCTCACCTCAACGGGTCTCCTTCGCCGATAAGATTCAGGCCCAAATAGGTATTCCGGTGATTATGCTGGACGGGGATCTCGCAAGGTCGCCCGAGCTCTACGAGGCTATGGGTGAGCTGACGGGACGGGGTGACCGATGTCAGAAACTGGCGGCTTTCTGTAGGGAGACGTTGGACTTGTCCAAGGCAATCCTGGCCGAGGTTCCGAAGGAGCAGCGCCCCACTGTCTATTATGCCGAGGGCCCAGAGGGACTCAACAGTGAGTCCGGGGATTCCAGACATCTCCAGGTCCTCTTTTTGGCGGGAGGACGGAACGTCGTTCCCGGAGAGACCACGTCGGGGCGGGGAATGAAAGCCGTGACTCTGGAGCAGATTCTTCTGTGGAATCCCGAGATCGTCCTATGCTGGAGCAGCAGCAGGGGCGGGGCGTACGACGTTATTCTCAAGGACCTCCTGTGGGGACGGTTGCCCGCCCTGAGGAACCGTCGGTTTTACGAAATTCCTCAGGATCCCTTCAACTGGTTCGACCGACCTCCGTCGGTAAACCGCATTATAGGGCTTCGGTGGCTTCTGGGACTCTTCTATCCCAGCCGGATAACGACGCCTCTGGATCAGGATGTGGCCTCCTTTTATGAGCTTTTCTACGGACTGAAGCTCTCAGATAAGGACCTGGAGAAACTGCTCAGCCGTGCCCGATAGGCCCCGAGCGGTCTTCCTCACCGGTGACGTCGGCTCGGGGAAGACCACGGCCCTTGAAAGGGTCGTCAGGACGCTCGGGCTCGTCGTCTCGGGGTTTCGGACTCCTGCCGTCAGAAAGGATGGACGTGTTCGAGGTGTGCGTCTCGTCTCTCTGGGTGATGGGGGGAGAGAACACCCCTGGGTGGCGACTATCGAGTCAGGGAGACTTCTCCCCTACCCCGATGTTTTTGAAACACAGGGAGTACAGATCCTCCAGAAGAGTTTGAAAGATCGATCAGCCCGTTGTCTGGTTATGGATGAGCTGGGATTTCTGGAGACCGAGGCAGTATGTTTCCGAGCCATGGTTCACAGATGCATCGATGATGGACCTTTGGTTCTGGGGGTGCTGAAGCGAGGAGATGCTCCCCTGCCCAGTTCTGTTGCTGCTCGACCAGATGTGGCTGTTGTGGAGATAGAGAAGACCAGGAGGGATGAGGGGACTTCGTCTCTCCTGGTCTTGGTGTCGTCTATTCTCGACGTTGACTACCGAGCTTGAGCCATAGCGGCGAAGGACGACGGATTCATGGATGCACCTCCAACCAACCCGCCGTCGATGTCGGCCATAGCGAAGAGTCCCGAGGCGTTATCGGGTTTGACGCTCCCGCCGTACAGGATGGGGATCCCCTTCCCGGGAAAACGACCTCTCAACCATCTTCGGATGGCTCCACAGACCTCCTGAGCGTCGCCCGGCGAGGCCGTACATCCCGTGCCGATGGCCCATACAGGCTCATAGGCGACCAGAAGCAGATCAGGATTGACGGAGCCTGCCAATCCGGTATTCAACTGTCGTTCGACTACGACCCAGGTCTTACCGGCCTCCCGCTCCTTCAGGGTCTCGCCCACGCAAAGCACCGGCCGAAGTCCCTCACAAGAGCAAGCCTCCAATTTCTGCGCTGTTGCCTCATCCGACTCGCCGAAGATGTGTCGTCTCTCGCTGTGTCCCACCAGGGCGTAGGTCGCGCCGCAATCGAGAGCCATGGAGATCGATATCTCCCCAGTGTACGAACCGTGATGGGCGCTGTGGACGTTTTGAACCCCGAGAGCCACGGGGCTCCCTGATCGCTCCACGGCCCTGAAGGCCCGCTCCAGATAAATCGACGGGGGGAAAACAGCCATGGTTACGTCGGATCTGGAAGCCGAGGGCAAGTTGTCAAAAAAATGATCGGTATCGGCTCCAGACATGTTCATCTTCCAATTTCCAAAAAGGTATCGTTTCATAGCGCAGCAACTCCTCAGAGCACGAGGGGAGCGATACCAGGCAGGTCTTTCCCTTCGCAGAACTCCAGGCTGGCACCGCCGCCCGTCGATACGTGAGAGAAACCGTTGGCGAAGCCCATGGAAGAGACAGCTGCAGCCGTGTCGCCTCCGCCTACGACCGAGAAGGCCCCATTCTCCGTAGCTTTGACGACCGTCCGGGCAATCTCCCGGGTCCCTCCGGCAAAGACAGGAGATTCGAACACCCCAGAGGGACCGTTCCAGAGAATTGTTTTAGCTTTCACGATCTCTTGAGCGAAGGACATCACCGTTTTGGGGCCTATGTCCAACCCCATTTTGTCGTCTGGAATGGCCGAGGCAGGAACCACCGACGTGTTCAGATCCTCCGGTGACGAGGTCGCCAGCACGTCGTCAGGCAAGATCACCGAGACTCCTACATCTTTCGCCCGGTCGAGCATGGCCCTGGCGAAATCCAGATGGTCGGTATCCACCAGGGATCGGCCGACGGATGCACCCTGGACCTTGAGAAAGGTGAAAGCCATGCCTCCCCCAATGAGGATAGCCGAGGTCTTATCCATGAGGTTCTCGATAACGCCAATTTTATCAGCGACCTTGGCTCCCCCCAGGATGAGGACAAACGGAGCTTCAGCCTCGTCTCGAACTTGCGAGAGGGCCTTGATCTCGTTTTGCAGGAGGAACCCTGCGTAGGAATCTAAATGAGACTGAACCCCTACGGTGGAACAATGGGCTCGATGAGAGGCGCTGAAGGCGTCGAGGACAAACCCATCGAAAGGCTCTGCCATGAGCCGGGAGAAGTCCTGATCGTTTTTCTCCTCTTCTTTGTGAAAACGGGTGTTCTCCAGAAGAAGGAGCATCCCATCATCTTCGGCCATAACGACTGTCACACTTTCCCCCACGCAGTCTGGGACGAAACGAATCGGTCCCAGAACCGGCTCAATGGCCGGGATGACCTGAGCTAGAGAGAATTTCTCCTGTACCTGGCCTTTCGGTCGTCCCAGATGAGAGACCAAGGCGATCTTAGCCCCTGCGTCCTTGAGTGCTGAGATCGTCTCCCTGTGGGCCCGTATCCTAGTGTCATCGGTGACGATGCCCTCCTTAAGGGGGACGTTGAAGTCCACCCGAACCAGGATTTTCTTGCCTTTCAGGGAAGCGTAGTCAGGGCTCCGAAGCTCCATGGGTCTACAACCCCTTTTTGATCATGTGGTTGATCAGGTCGATGCAGCGGCAGGAATAACCCCACTCGTTGTCGTACCAGGCCAGAACCTTCACCATGTTGTCAACGACCATGGTGTGGCTCGGTGCGAAGATGGACGACCGGCTGTTGTGGACGAAGTCCATCGAGACGCAGTCGTCGGTCTCGTACCCGATGTACTTGGCCATGTCGCCCTCGGCATGGCGTCGGACGGCGTCGTTGATCTCCTGGGCTGAGACGGATTTTGGCAGTTCTACCACCAAGTCGACTACCGACACGTCCGGCGTGGGAACCCGAAGGGCCATCCCGTTGAGCCGGCCCTTGAGCTCGGGGATGACCAACCCTACGGCCTTGGCTGCTCCGGTGGAGGTCGGAACCATGGACAAAGCTGCTGCTCGGCCCCTGTGAAGTTTTTTGTGGGAGGAGTCCACCGTCTTCTGATCGCCGGTGTAGGCATGGATCGTGGTCATGACGCCTTTGACGATGGAGAACTCATCGTTGATGACCTTGGCGACGGGGGCCAGGCAGTTGGTCGTACATGAGGCGTTGGAGACCACGTGATGGATCATCGGGTCGTAGGTGTTTTCGTTGACTCCCATGACGAAGGTACCCAGACCGTCGCCGCTCCCCGGAGCGGTGATGAGGACCTTCTTGGCCCCGGCATCCAGGTGAGCCTGGGCTTTAGCTGTATCTTTGTAGAGGCCCGAGGCCTCGATGACAATGTCCACACCAAGCTCACCCCAATTGAACTGATCCGGTGAGGTGTGCCGCAAGGTTCGCACTCTCTTGCCGTCGATGATGATGGCGTTCTCGTCGCAGGATACGTCGCCCTGATAGCGGCGATGAACCGAGTCGTACTTGAAGAGATAGGCCCTCTGGTCCGAGGTGGATCGGCTGTTGGTGGCAACGATGTCGAAAAGTCCTTCATCGTCATACTCGTACAACCCCCTGAGGACAAGCCTCCCTATGCGTCCAAATCCATTAATGGCTACTTTTGCCTGAGACATGTAACACCTCTCCCTTCTGATAATTCGAAGCTTTTCTAGGGCACCTTTAAAGACCTGCATCCGAGTCTTCCAGCCTCAGGTCGTTTCGCCAGAGCCCTGTCTTGCCTCAACGTATTTTTTGACCTGCTTGCTCCATCTCGAATGGCACCTCCTGTGCCCTCTCGGCTTGGGACGATGGCCACCTTGCCTCAGTCGATATTTCACGACGGCAGGTCAAAAACACGAACCTCGAATGGACTTCGTCGAAACGGCCTGAGGCGAGTTTCTGAGTTTTTAGAGGATCCCTCTACAAATTATTATCGAACCCGTAGGATTCTGCTATAGCCTGAAGTTTTTTCCATCGATAGGTTACGGTGCTTTTGCTTACTGGCGTGTTCATAGCGGCTCCCAGCTCGCTGAGACTTGCGCTGGGAGCTGCCTTTCGGAGCTCTATAAGCTCCACAAGCTCGGGGGAAAGGGCATCTATTGGGCCATTCTCTCTCAAAAAATCGATAAGTTGTCCCTGTCTTTCAGCAGCAGCCACCGATTTTCTGATATTTGACGCATCGCAGTTGACCAGCCTGTTGGCCCGATCTCTCATAGAACGTACGATAGACTTCTCCTCCAACAACAGGGCCGACTCGGGCAGGCCCATCCCGACCATAAGATCCACGATAGCACTTTGGTCCCGCAAAATGACTTCGACGGCATGAGCCACCGGTCGATAAGAGATGGGAAAGCCGTTTTTCTCCAGATGATCCTTCAGTCCCGCAAACACCGAACCAACGGGAGCTCGGAAGAGAAAATAGTACCCCCTTTTCGGAAAGTACAGAGCCCCCACTCCGCCGAATACTCCACGAATCCATGGCCAGCGAAGAAAACCACTATTGAGTTCCTTGGTCTGCATGGCCAAGGCGAGGCCTAGGGGAAGCTCCAGACGAACACTCCCCTTATGACGTTCAGGAACCCGAAGAATATCTCCGAGATCGAGGTCGCGGCTCCATCCGGTTTTACTCCAGAGGTGTCGGATTCGACGAAACGTCCAAAGTCGTCGAGACCATAGGATAATCTTCTCAGAAACCTCTTTGTTTCGAAGACAGGACAGGATTCCCGAGAGCTCCGATTCGGCAGAGACTCGGTCTGAAACGGAATCGGAGACCCATTCATCCCAAATTCGGGCACTCAGGGACTCCACGTTAAAATCGGGCCTCCTCTCTTTCCGTATGGACGAGAGAGAGGATAGCCTCGGAGAGACGCCATCCATCATGACGAATCACTGGTTCACCCTGGATGGTATCTACCCGGAGAAATGATCCTCGGATAACCCGACATCCCCGTTCATACAAGGCTCGTTCCTCCTCGTCTCCCAGATACAGGGGATCAGCTCCCTTTGCGTTGTATCGTGCCAGAAGTTTCTGGGGGATCTTCTGGTCGTTGACGACCACGTACTCTGGTATCTTCCCCAGGATTTTTTCGATCCAGCACACGTGCTCCATGATGGACATGCCCTCGGTCTCGTTAGGCTGGGTCATGACGTTGGCCACGTAGACTGTCGGTGCCAGGGAGACCCGGATTTTATCCTGAAAACCCTGGATCAGGAGATTGGGTATGACACTGGTGAAAAGACTTCCAGGTCCCAGGACGATCACGTCGGCCACCTCCAAAGCCGACATGACGTCTCGAACAGGTCTGACGTCCTTGGGCTCGATCCACACAGACTCCAGACGAGAGCCGTTAGCGGATATCTCCAGTTCTCCTCTGACAGGGACATCATCGGTCGTTTTGCCCATCAGCACCATGTTCTCCGTTGAGACGGGCAGGACACGGCCGCGGATAGCCAGAAGCTGATTAATTTTTTCTACGGCTAATTTGAAGTCACCTGAAATTTCTGTCGCAGCCAAAAGCATGAGGTTCCCCAGACTATGACCAGCCACGTCACCTCTGTCGAAACGAAAATCCATGAACGAGCGAAGGGCTGCGTCGTTTTCACTCAGGGCCACGATACAGTTGCGAATATCGCCGGGCGGCAGAACGCCCCAATCCCTGCTGAGTCGACCGGAACTCCCCCCCTCGTCGGTCACCGTGACGACAGCTGTGATGTTTTTAGTGAAGCCCTTAAGCCCCAGAAGGAAGGACGACAGCCCGGTACCACCGCCGACGGCAACCACGTAGGGACCAGCCGAGAGATGGGTTCGAAAGGCAGAGCCCAGGACGGACGACTCGAGGTGAGATGAGAAGAGTTTTCCTGTAAGAACCACCCCCACACCCCCTAACAGGAGTCCCGCTACGAAATACCACATGGCTAGAGTTTGCCCACATCTCTGTGGCACGGAGAGACGACGAACCCCTCGCCCCTGAGCCGACGTGTGAGCCATTCCACCACGGCCACCGATCGATGCCTGCCCCCGGTACACCCCACGGCGATATGGACCGAGTTTTTGCCCAGACGGGCATAGCGAGGCAAAAGGAAGGTAAGGTACTCTCCGGTCTGGTTAAGAATTTCGTCCAGGTCAGAGCATTGCTCTTGAATGTATTTTTTGACGGGGTTGTCGCGTCCATCCTTTTGCCGTAAATTCTGGACGTAATACGGATTAGGCAGAAAACGGACGTCCAGAACGTAGTCACTATCGCTGGGAATACCGTGTTTGAATCCGAATGAGGAGAGAATGACTGTCATATGAGGCTGTGGTTCTCCAAGGGAGCGGAGCAGTTCGGCTCTGAGGGAGCGAAGATCCAGTTTGGACGTGTCGATGATGACGTCGGCCTCGTCCCGGATCGGAGCCAGAAGTTCTCTTTCCTGACGAATCCCCTCCATGATAGGAAGGTGATCCCCCAGAGGGTGTGAGCGCCGGGTTGTCTTAAATCGCTGAACAAGGACCTCGTCGGTTGAATCGAGAAACAGAACCCGGCAAAAATTCATCTCGTTCCGAAGAGCTCGAACCACAGAGGGAAATTTACGAAGATCCCGACTTCTGATATCCATGACGGCTACGACACCGTTAGCCACAGCCGACTCATGCCCCTTCAGGAGATTGAGCAATTGGGGCAGAAGAGCTGCAGGGATGTTATCCACAGCAAAAAGACCTTGATCCTCCAGGAGGTTCAAGGTACTTGATTTGCCACTCCCAGAGAGGCCGGTGACGACGACCAGCTTATCCACCGGATACATGCTCATGGAGTTCTGAGCCTCTACCGTTTGGGAAATACGAAATACTCGTACCCTAGCCGAGCGAGCTTCTCCCCAATCATCATGGCGCTCTCTCGTGTGCCCCCCCCGGGAAGCCAGACTTTGTAATATTTAACCCCCGAGACAAGCCCTTCACCAAGGACAGGCTTATAGCCTTTTCCTCGAATGGTTGAGATGAGCTCCATCGCCATCTTCTTCTGTTGAAAAGCCCCGATTTGAACGACCCAGGGGCCTGACGACGCTGACGGAGTTCCCGTTACCGATGGCTTCTTAGGTTTAGGTTGGGGCTTGGGTTGGGCTGGCCGACGTGCCGTTTGAGGCTTCTCAGGGGCCGGTTTCGGTTGTTTTGGTGTTATTACCTGGGGGGTGGGGAGAGGCGCTCCAACAGGCGCCGCTACGACCCCCTCAATCGTGTCGTCGGACTCTTGAATTGTGCCACCGAACTCTTGGGGTGTCGAGATCGGGGGTGTTTGGGGTTTTTCCTGGTACACCGAATAAGGGGAGGACTTCTCTGATGCAGATTCCTGCTGAACGTATAACTTATAAGGGTCGTGTTCTTCAGGGAGGAAGAACACTCTGATGCCAAATACCAATATGCCCAGAGCGATTAGGCCCAGGACTGGCAGCATCATGTCCCCAAAGGGAAGAATAGGTTTTCTCTGTCGTCTCGGTGCTCTCATTATGCAGAGTCCTCTCTCGCGGTATTCTTAGGTGATCTAAGAGTTCGAGATCTCCATTATGTTCAGTTTTTTTCCTTATTTTTCCGACGAACCTTCCTGAGGTAGGCCGGAACATCGTAGGAGTCTTTTGGAACCCCTGGAAGCTCGAACATGTTGGGCGATTCGTCGTCCTGAGACAGGTCAGTGGGCTCCAGATGGACACTGGGAGCCTTTTTTTTCCCCCCGTGAGCCGACGGAGCACCTTTGATAGGCTCTACTTTCCTGTCGTTTTGGGATCGACACTGATCGTAGCTGGCAAAACCCGTCGCGATGACCGTGATCTTGATTCGATCCTCCATCTCCTCGTCTATGGCGCTTCCCCAAATGATATTGGCGTCCTCGTCAGAGGCCTCGTTGATTATTCTCGCCGCCTCTCGGATCTCGTGGATGCCAACGTCTGGCCCTCCAGCGATGTTGAAGAGCACGCCCTTGGCACCGCTCATGGGGATGGACATGAGCGGGCTGTTGATAGCTGCCTGAGCTGCCATGGCAGCTCTGGAGTCACCTCGTCCCTCGCCGATGCCCATGATAGCTGATCCGGCGTTCTGCATGACTGAACGGACATCGGCAAAATCCACGTTGATCAGAGCTGATCGAAGAATCAGGTCGGTCACACCCTGAACGGCTTGGCGAAGAACATCGTCGGCGACCCTGAACGCATCGGTGAGTGCAGTGTTTTTGTCCGAGATCTCCATAAGCTTGTCATTCTCGATAACGATAAGGGCATCCACCTTTTCCTGAAGGGTTTTGATTCCCACTTGAGCCTGTTCATTGCGTCGCTTTCCCTCCCAGAAAAAGGGCATGGTGACGACGGCCACGACCAAGGCGCCCGACTCCTTGGCGAGCTCGGCAATAACTGGGCTGGCACCGGTTCCCGTTCCACCGCCCATACCGGCAGTCAGGAACACCATATCAGATCCCGTTAAGAGCTCTTTCAGCTCGTCAAAGGACTCCTTGGCAGCAGCATAGCCCACCTGGGGATCGGCCCCAGCCCCATGTCCCCGGGTCAGATCACGACCCAATATAAGTCGGGTCGAGGCCTCGGAGAGGTCAAGGGATGCCATGTCGGTATTCACCGCCAGGAACTCCACTCCGGTAACTCCGCTTCGTATGATGTTGTTCAGCGCGTTGCCGCCGCCGCCCCCAACACCGACAACCTTGATGATTTCCCTATGGGGGCTGTGTTCTGCCGTAACATTAAAGACCCCGTTCATCTCCATATTCAACCTCCCAGTGGATCGCTCTCGTTAAAACAGGTCCTTGAAAGCTTGTTTGATGGAATCAAAGATCCCATTGGTGTCACCCAGAATCGGTAAGCGCTTGGTCGTCTTTTCCCTGATGGCTCCATAACCTCCTCCTCGAAGCACATGAACAGGGGTCTCAATGTACCTGTACTGATGCCGATCCTTCTCCACCAGATAGCGGACAATTCCCGCCAACGCTGCATGTTGGCATGTTCCCAAGCCAGGAGGCATTTGATGGGAGACTACGGGTATCCCGATTCGGACCGGCAGGCCCATGATCTCCGATACAAAACCTTCCAGCCCTTCCATAAGGGCAACTCCCCCGGTGAGTATGATCCCTGAGGGGAATGCGTGATAGTTGACTCCCTCCAGGAGCCCCTTGACATGGTGGGAAAACAGCTCCTCAAGGCGACAGGAGACCACATCCGAGAGTGCGTCTACGGGCATAACCTTCGATTTGCCCCGAATCACGACCTCGAACTCGTCTTCCCCAGTATCAGGCTCAAGGGACAGCTTTTTTTTCAGTTCTTCGGCCACACTGATGGGGATTTTTGCTACATAGGCCAGATCATTGGTTATATGGTCACCCCCAATGGGGATCACCGACAGTTTCACTGGTCGCCCATCCACAAAGAGGGCCGCACCGGTTGTCCCCCCTCCGATGGAGATGACCACAGCTCCTGCGGTTCTTTCTTCTGCGGAGAGAGCCCCCAGTGCTGCCACAAGAGGCTTGACCACAAGGCCAGAGACCGACACTCCTGCCCGTTCCACACAGTTCATGACGTTCTGAAGAGCTGTGGTCGGAACCACCACGGACTGAAGTTCGATCTCGAGACGGATTCCCGTCATTCCCAGGGGGTCGTCAATCCCCGAGTTGCCATCGATGGAGTATTTTACCGGAATCGTGTGAAGAACGCTTCGGTTTGATGCCACGGAGAGTTCACTTTGAGCAGTCTCGATCACCCGTTCGATGTCGTCGATCTCAATCTGCCTGGGGGTTCGTCCCAGAGAGACCATCCCATGAGACATGACGCTGTCAATTTCCACTCCGCTGAAGGCCACAGTCACCTCGTCCAAAGGGAAGCCAACCATGGTCTCCGCCTCGCGAACGGCTCGCCGAACCGACAGGACTGCCTGTTCAAGGTTGACGATCATGCCCTTTCGAATCCCTGCGGAGGGAGCCTGTCCGATCCCGATGATCTGAGCCTCGTCATAGCGTACATCTCGCTCTGCCACGACAACCGATACCTTCGAGGTGCCGAGGTCGAGACCGACAAAAACATCAGGCTCTTTTTTCACGAGGCCATCGCTCCCTTCATATGGGCGTTCTTGAATCAGCTATCCTGTACGACTATTTTATCCTTGTACGATGCGTCGATGATTCCGCCACTTTTAATCTTTACGCCAGAACGAAATAACTCAATAACCGCCTGTACCTGAGCTCCGATATCGCGGTTTCGATCGACGACGATGGTGACGAATCCATCCTTTTGACGGAGGTAGACGGAGGCAAGATCCTCTCCTCCCTGTCGAAAGAGACGTAAAGCCGCTAGGACTCCCGGCCACCGTGCATTTCGAATTTTTTGCATATTCTCCGTAAAAGTCGCCAGATCGTAGGCAAATTGCCGAACCGGAGCCTCTCCCGCAACGGGAGAGGGCATAGACGCATCGACAGTTATCTCAGGTTTATTCGGAACACCATAGAGCTCCTTGTTGATCGGGTGGTCACCGCTCCACACTGCTCCGTTCTCTGCAAGGTACCACGGACAACCATTCCAGGAAAAGACATCGACGATCTTCAGGGGAATCATACAACAACGGAGCCCTTGCCACAGAGGCTCTAGTCGTACGGCCAAAGGCTCCTGTTCCGTTATGGTTGATATCAGCTCGCTTCGTTTTCCCAGGAACAATGGCCAAAAACGCCATACATCCGACGGAATCCCCGCAAAAAACTGTCGCTCAATACGAGACGACGGACACCCTTCAAAAAACACTTTCTTGAGACGAAGCCATTGATACGTCCGTTCCAGACGAAACGGAAAGGCCGCAAGAAACGAGAGCAACAACAGGAGAAAAAGCCATCCCCGTCGCCTTTCCGCCACGTTTTCTTCTCCTGATGAATGCCAGAAACGGAGATCAGGCGCTGACGGCGATCAATGACGAGGTGGATCTCTGCCGAAGCAAGCTCTTCACCAACAGATCTCCGACATCCGCGACGTCTCCCGCGCCGATGGTGAGAACCACATCCCCCTGGTTGATCATACTCAATGCCTGAGGAACAACGTCGTCCCCGGGGGGTAGCATGGTAAAGCAAGGATGACCACTCTGGCTAAGAATGTCACCTATCAGAGCTGAGGTTACCCCGGTCAGGGGTTCCTCGTCGGCGGGGTATATAGGGAGAAGGAGCACTTTATCCGCCCCTTTTAAAACCCGGGCGAACTCATCAGCCATAGCGGCAGTTCTGGTATATCTATGAGGCTGGAAAATAACCAAGACTGATCGATCAGGGAAGATCTGATTGACCGCCTTCAAGGTGGCCTCTACCTCACGGGGATGATGGCCGTAATCGTCGTAAATATCAATGCCATTTAACGAACCTTTAAACTGAAGGCGACGTTTCGCACCCTGAAACTGTCGGAGGGTCGTCGCTATGACGGAAAAGGGCACAGAGAGCATATCGGCGACAGCACAGGCAGCCAGGGCGTTGAGGACATTATGATCCCCCGAGACGGCGAGCTCAAGTCGCCCCAAGAGATGGTCTCCTTTTCGAACGATGAAGGAAACCCCTCCTCCTTGATTATACCGTATATCCAAAGCACCCCAATCCCACTGATCGTCGAAACCGTACGTTGTCTGTGAGCACTCCTCGGGTATGACCTTTAAAAGACGACGAACTCCAGCGTCTTCACCACAGAGGATAAGAGCCCCTCCGGTGCGGACGTTTCGGGAAAAATCCTCAAAGCTTTCCAAGACCGAATCCAGGCTGGGATAGTGGTTCACGTGATCCCAATCGACGTTCGTGATTACCGATATTGTAGGGTGAAAAGACAGAAAAGAACCGTCGCTCTCGTCGAGCTCGGCCACCATATGAGGTCCGTTACCCAGTCTGGCGTTGCAACCGATATCACAGAGTTCGCCACCGATGGCGACCGTCGGCTCAAGCTCGGCTCCGTTCAAAATCAGGCTGATCATGGACGATGTCGTGGTTTTGCCATGAGTTCCGGCAACCCCGATACCGTACCTCGCATCGAAGATGGCACTCAGAACCTGCGCCCGTTTAGCCACGAGTATTCCCGCCTTTCTGGCGGCTACAAGCTCGTGGTTATCCTCGGGGATGGCGCTGCTGTAGACTACGAGATCCGGCGTAAACTTCTCAAGATGGTCCGGATTGTGTCCGATGTCGAAGTCAATATGAGCCTGGGTAACCTTGTTCACGTAGAATCCGTAGGACATGTCACAACCGCTGACGATGAATCCTAATTCCTTGAGAAGAAGGGCAAGTCCACTCATGCCAGCACCGCCAATGCCCATCAGGTGTATGTGACGAATTCCATCTAAAGTGATCTTAGATAACTCCAATACCGGACTCTCCTTTCATGACATGAGAACAAATCAATAGCCACAGCGAGGCGGATGGGGAGGTCCCCCGTCCTTTTCTGTACCTGGAAACGGACGAAAGCGTCTGATCGACGAGGTTCGCCAGACCAGCTCCCCCCGTTGAGGGAGACCAAAGTCGCCCCAACCCCGTTTCCCGGATAAAACAGGTGGCGTTTGCTTTTTGATGTTCCTGTGTTGCCCCTTCCCACGGAGCGATGATGGCAGGTATCCCCTGAGACCGGAGCTCCGCCAGAGTTGCACCGCCACCTCGGCAGATGACCAGGTCGGCTACAGCATACACCGGCGACATATCCCATTGAGGTGGCAGAGATACCACGGTGTCTGTAGATGTCTCGGAAGAGCTTCCGATGCAGAGAAAACAGCACCCCACAGATTTTACCATAGATGAGGCAATAGATATCGATTTTGAAAGAAAAGAGCTTCCCAACGACCCCCCAAGAACCACCACTATTGGGCGAATTCCCCTTGACCATCGGCAAAGGCCGAGTTCCTTAAGCGCATCATCTCGACTTAATGATCGAAATGAGCGAACGGGGATGCCTGTGTAGACTCCTCGAACGCCTCGACAGAAGCCCCATCCTGTGGCTACAGGAACAGACAAGAGGCCAGCTAACCGGGTAACTCGACCAGCCACGGCGTTCTGTTCGTGGATCACGGCAGGAACACCCATACATCGAGCGGCGATAAGAGCGGGGAGACTCAAATACCCCCCAAAAAGGACTACGGCACGAGGTCGTTCTCTGTGGATTAGGTCCCTCATTTGCGCAAGGGCTCGAATAAGACCAGCTGTTCTGGTAAGAATATCGCCCGGTTTTTTTGTCCCCAAAGGGGAGCCTTGAACCGGCAAAATCACCGGATTGACCCCATGCTCCCGGTAAATTTCCTGTTCGAGGAGCCTGGTTCCACAGACGTATCTGACTTTCTCACCTCGAGTCCGAAGCCATGCCCCGAAGGCCAGAGCCGGAATTACGTGTCCTCCGGTTCCACCTGCGATCAGCAACACGGTCACTCCATCACCTCCATCTCTCTCACAGCTCGAAGAAGCAGACCGACCTTTATCCAGGAGACGACCAGAGAGCTTCCACCGTAACTAAGAAACGGCAGAGGCATGCCGGTCATCGGGATTAAGTTGGTAACCCCTCCTACGTTGATGATCAGGGGAAGAGCCACAGAGAGTCCCATTCCCCAAAACAGCAGTGATATCTTTTGGTTCTTACATTGGTTGAAATGGACATAGACTCTAATGAACCAGAAGAAAAAGAGAGCCAGAACTCCGACGCTCCCCCATACGCCCAGGGTTTCGCTCAGTGCCGCAAAAATGAAGTCAGTATGGGCTGCCGGAAGAAAGCGGCTTCTCTGCATAGCTCTCCCCAGACCAGTTCCCCAGAATCCGCCGTTGGCAAAAGCGACCAGACCTTGAATAGTCTGGTATCCTACATCGCTGGGATCCGACCATGGGTCGAGCCAGGCGACGATCCTTCTGTGGCGATACTCTTTCTGAGATAGAAACATGAACACCGGCGAGAGCAGGATAACCGACATCAGAGGAAGCAAGATACCGTGTGCTCCCACGTATAGCCCCATAGCGAGAAAGAAGAGGAGGAGAGAACCTCCTAAATCGGGCTGAACGAGGATAGGAAGCATCACCATCGCTCCGAGCAGCAAAGTCAGCACAAAAGACCGGAGACCTTGAAGTTTTCCTCGACCGTAAATATTGCATAGGTGTACCACCAAAAAAAAGGTTAAAAACTCCAAAGGCTGGAACGTCATACTGCCGACCCGAACCCATCGAAGGGCCCCACCGCCTCCGGCGCCTATCCCAGGGATCAGAGGAAGCCAAGAGAGCGCCCAGGCAAAGATCAGGAAAAAACCACTGTGGTCCAACCAGAACCGGAGGGGAACGGCACTGACTATGAGCATGGCACCCAAGGCAACGGCAAGCCACTGAGTCTGCTTCTTCCCCAATATGAACGACAGAGAGCCATCACCCAATCGCACAGACGTGAGAGACAGAATCACGATGACCCCAAGAGCCGACAGAATCAGGGGAATGACCCATAAAAACGGATCTCGACGACTCACGGAGACGATGCCTTCTCCTTCAGAGTGGCGACCAGCTGTTGAAAATGGTCTCCCCGGATCTCGTAGTTGTCGTACATGTCCCAACTGGTGCAGGCAGGAGACAGAAGGACCGTGTCGCCGCTCTGAGCCTCTTTCGAAGCATGATCGACGGCTTCATCCATGGATTCAGCTAACGTCCAATGGGAAAAACCCCGCCGTTTCAGAGTGTCGGCTATGGCCTGTCGTTCCTCGCCGATGAGTACCGCCCAACGACATGTCTCATTCACGGCAGACGCCAGAGTCTCGTAGTCTTCCCCTTTTCCCCGTCCTCCCAAGATGATGACCTTATGTCCCGGAAGAGAGCGCAAAGCAGTGCACGTGGAGGCTACATTGGTTCCCTTGGAGTCGTCCACATACGTCACATCTTTCACGGTTCCGACGAGCTGACACCGATGGGGAGGCGGCTGGTAGGATTGAAAACCTGCCGCCCAGTCTTCCGTTCGATTCGTGGAGAGAAAACAGGCAGCTACCGCCATGGCCCCGTTTTCAACGTTGTGTCGTCCCAACAGAGGCAAACTCTCCACGTCGAAAAACTTTGTGGAGTGTCCGTTGATGGTGATAGAAACCGACCTGTCCTCCATCCAAAGTCCATCGCCGGATGGTACCCCGTGACTGAGTCCGATGATCCTGGGTGTATTCAGGCTCCTCAGAACCTCTCGGTCCATCTCCTGGATGACAGCCCATCCGTGGGGACTGCGGCGCTCCAAGATACGTCGCTTGGCGGCGACGTATCGATCATATCCACCGTGCCAGTCGATATGATCCGGTGCCAGGTTGGTGACCACCGAGACGTCGAAAAGAGCGTGATGAGTCCAGTATAGCTGGAAACTACTGAGTTCAACCACGAAGACGTCTCGTTTCTGACCAGCAAGAGCTCCCAGGGGAGCGCCGATATTTCCGGCTTCGACCGCATCCAGCCCGGCATAGCGCAAAAGGTGAGCCGTCAAAGATGTCGTGGTCGTCTTACCGTTCGTTCCCGTAATCGCCACGACTATTCCGTCCATGTAGGGCCTTGTCAGATCGACCTCACCGACGACAGGTATGCCTTGGCTTTGGGCACTCAGGATCACAGGAGCCGTGGGCGGAACTCCCGAGCTGAGGGCTAGCATGTGGCACTCCAGAGCCCGAGCCGAATGTCCCCCCGTCTCCCACCGGACTCCGAGGGATCGAAAGTCCTCCAGGTGAGATTCAGGTATCCCCGCTTTTGCCTCGGTCACGAAGGGCTCTCCGCCGTGTACGGCGATGAATCGGGCCAAAGCCGCTCCGCTAACGCCGCCACCGATGATGGTGATCTTTTTTCCGGTAAGGGCTTCCAACCGCTTCTCACCTCCTTTGCTATCCCTGCCGAAGCAGGAAACCGCCCACGGTCAGAGCTCCGACCATCCCCATTAAGTGAAGAAGTAGAAAACGAGTTACTATGGTGACCTCGCTCCATCCTGCCAACTCGAAATGGTGATGAAGTGGGCTCATGAGGAAGATTTTTCTTGAAAAACACCGGATCGCCACGATCTGAATCGCAACCGACAGAATCTCCACGCCGAACAACGCCCCAGCTGGAACGAGATAGAGACAGCCTCCGCCACAGACGACGATGGACGTCAACAGACCTCCCAGAAAATGGGACCCGCAGTCTCCCATAAAAATTCGAGCCGGGTGAGCGTTGTGCCAGAGAAAGGCTGACGAGAAGGCCGCTCCCATGACGGCTCCTACGGTCCCTTGATGGACCACCAGAGAGAGGTAGATAAAGGATATGGCCGAAGCCCCTGCAGCCAATCCGTCCAGCCCATCGGTCACGTTGACGGCGTTGATCATGGAGACCACCAAAAAGGCGATCATCGGAACGAACATCCTCACGGACATGGGATTGCCAGGCAAAACCCTGATGCCAGGAACCTGAGCAGCCCACATGGACCAGCCGATGGCGATGATCACCTGAAGCCCCAGTTTTTGAAGACTAGAGAGTCCCTCGCTGGAATGGCGGACGTATTTTAGGAGGTCGTCCCACAGACCAATACACCCCGCCAGAAGAGGAAGGGACCATAGACTGATCTGAAAAACGAAGGAGCCGTCCCCCAGGGAATACCCGATCAAAAAGGCCGGAAGCGACATGAACATAAAGACCAAGCCTCCCAGAGCGGGAGTCCGCCCCTTGAGGGGATCTCTGGTTGGGCCGTATTCCTTTTGTACGAGGCGGAGGTTATGGCTCTGAAGCCAGTTGATCCAAGCCCTCTGCAGGATACAGGAGGCAATGGCTACGATCATACTCCATAAAAGAACTTGCTCCCCCCTCATCGTAGAGCCTCCAGAACCCGTTCCATCCGATTCGACAGGGAGCCTTTGATCAGAACCAGGTCTTTGGGCCTCAGCTCCTGCTTCAACGCTTCGATAAGCGCGTCCATTTCCTTCCAGACTCGATGATTTGCCCGAAGAGGCCAGCTTGAGCCGAAGAGATAGAGATTCCCTGTCCTTTCCGCCTTCTTCAGGATCTCCTCGTGCGCTTTTTTTGAGGCTTCTCCCATCTCTCTCATTTCACCCAGAACGAGAAAACAACGCTCCTTCGGAACTGGAGCACTGCGTACCAAGTCCAGTGCGGCACTCATGGATGCAGGATTAGCGTTGTAGGACTCGTCCAATACCTGAACTCCGTTCAGAGACAACAGACGCCCCCGCCCTTTGCAGGAGGTACAGTGGCTCAGACGATAAGCGACCTCTCCGGGATCTCGACCAAGGTGGACAGCGGTTCCCCAAGCCAGAGCGAGGAGAAGGGCGTTCTGAACGCCCGACATCTTGGCCCTCACGGTCCAAGAGCCATTCCTATGATGAGGTAACTCTAACTTCACAGAGACAATCGGCACATCGGACCAGATCAAGGATCGGTCTTTTACCAGAACCTTCCCCTCTCCCTCCCCAACAGCCCAGGCTTTCCATCGAGAGTCGTCTGATCGGGCCTGGATGGCTTTGCTCA
This sequence comes from Dethiosulfovibrio peptidovorans, assembly GCA_002748665.1. Lineage (NCBI taxonomy): Bacteria > Thermotogati > Synergistota > Synergistia > Synergistales > Dethiosulfovibrionaceae > Dethiosulfovibrio > Dethiosulfovibrio peptidovorans. The sequence goes on from PDTB01000017.1 coordinate 64,297, forward strand.
GTTCTTGATCGTTCCCATTGTAAATGACCGTTCTCAAACGGGAAGAGCCGAAGATCTCCGACTTGGCCTGAACGACTCCGTTCAGATCGCCCAGGCCCTCCAGGTGTGCCTCGGAAATCTTGGTGAGGACGACCACATCTGGCGGGAAGAGAGAGACCATCTCGGCAATCTCGCCCGGGTGATTGGTCCCCATCTCCAACACGGCGATGGAGGTTGTGACAGGCATCTCTGCCAGGGTGAGGGCACAGCCGATTTTTGTGTTATGACTCTGTCGAGCTCGATAGACTCCTGCGTGCGAACCGCCCAAAGCTTTGGCTATCATCTCACGGGTCGTTGTTTTGCCCACGCTGCCGGTCACAGCTATCACGTTGGTGAGCTGTTTCATTCGAGTCTCGGCGAGACGAATCAGGGAGGCTTCGACATCTGCGACCAGTATGTATCGCCCTGAAGGGACCTTCTTGTTGCCCCATCGATCCTGGTTCACCATGGCAGCTTCGGCCCCTCGGTCAAATGCCTGCTCCAGAAAATCATGCCCGTCAACTCTGCATCCCGGAAGAGCTACGAACAGGTCGCCGGGATGGACCGATCGGCTGTCTGGTGTGCACACGCCTCGTATCGGTCCATCGCTCCCGACGAGATAACCTTCCGCCATCGAGGCCAGATCACTCCATCGAAGGCCCATGGGGTTTACGTCCATGACAGGCCTCGATCCTCTCCCCATCGTTGAACCTCTTGAGCATCGTTATAAGGGATTTTCGTGTCTCCAACGAGGATATACCGCTCAGGTCCCTTTCCGGAGATAACCACGATGTCACCCAGTTCAGCCTGATCAAGGGCACGACGAATGGCCTGTGAACGGTCCAGAACGATCTCCCAGCTGGCGTTCGGGATCATCTTAACCCCTTTGAGAATGTCCTGGACAATGGCTTCTGGTTCCTCTGATCTGGGGTTATCCATCGTGAGGACAAGGTGGTCGGCCATCGAGGCTGCCACCTCTCCCATGGCCCATCGATTGTCCCGAAATCGATCTCCACCCAGGCCAAAAACACTGATGATCCGTCCCCGGCAAATCTCGGAGACGGCGTCAAGGAGGTTTTTAAGCGCATCGGTAGAGTGGGCGTAGTCCACCACTGCACATGGACCGTCGACAAAAGCGAATCGTTCCATTCGGCCGGGGATCTGGGGAAGAGTCCTCAGCCCCTCCAAAACCTCGTCCCGGTCGTACTTCAGGGCCAAAGATGCGGTGACGGCGGCCAAAACGTTGGCCACGTTGTAGCGCCCGATGATGGGCACGACCATCGGCAGGATCATTTCGTCCATGAGCAGATCAAATGAGACACCCCGATCACTGAGAGAGATGGAACGCGCTGATACGGATGCCTCCCGCCCCTCCATAGAATAGGTCAGAGCCGAGGGAATCCCTGAGGCCAACCGACGACCGTACGGATCATCCAGATTGATGATGGCCCGACCGCCCGGCTTGATATAGGATTCAAACAACAGATTTTTCGCCTGGAAATAGGATTCCATGTCTCCGTGATAGTCCAGATGTTCCGACGTTAGATTGGTGAAGACACCTACGTCAAAAAGACATCCCTCCAGACGTCCCTGCTCCAGACCATGAGACGACGCCTCCATGACACACCCGTGACATCCCTTGTTTACCATATTGGCCAGGTAGCTCTGTATATCCGGCCCCTCGGGCGTTGTTCTGTTGGCCTCCACTACTTGATCCCCATCGTCGTAACAGATGGTTCCCATCAGGCCGGTTTGTCCTCGACGGTTCATGATGGAGCGAATCATATATGTCGTCGTACTCTTGCCGTTCGTACCCGTCACTCCGACCATCGTCAGACGATTCGACGGCTGACCGGCGACGACGGCTGCTGCGACTCCCATGGCCCGTCGGGAATCCTTCACTATCAGGATGGGAAAGTCGTGAGGAAGGCCTTCAGGAAGGCGTTCACATAGCAGGGCCGTCGCACCACGTGCAACGGACTGAGCAGCATACTCATGTCCATCGACGTGAGCTCCGGGGACACAGCAAAACAGGTCGCCAGAGGAGACCTTTCTGGAGTCAGAGACCACCGACCGAAGGGGAAAATCCATGGCGTGAATTGTCCTGATCAGGAATCCTCTCCGACGAAGCTCCTCCACAACTTGTTGAACTCCGTTCATCACAGTGCCTCACTCTCCCGAATCCAACCGTTCGATGTCTTCTACCATAAAGCGAAAGGGTGGTGCCGCTACCTCTCCGCCGTAATATCGTCCTGCACGGGGTTCTCCCAGAACGACCAACAAGGTGTACTGAGGATCATCGTAAGGCCAGTATCCGATAAAAGACCCCACCATCCGCTCTTTTTTATATGTGCCCTTCTCCGCCACTTGGGCGGTGCCGGTCTTTCCTCCGATCTTTACAGACGAACACTCGGCCTCCTTGCCCGTTCCCTCTGTCACTACTTTTCGAAGGACGTTTCTGAACCATCGAACATACTGGGAGGAGAGGACGTTTCGAACCACCTCTGTCGCTGATCGATATACCACTTTGCCGTGGCTGTCCTGAACCTCGTCCACTACGTGAGGACGAAGAAGCCTCCCACCATTGGCGATAGCGTTGAACGCCATAGTGAGCTGCAATGGCGTTATCGCCACCCCCTGGCCTATTGCAACGTTAGAAGGAATGACCCCATACCATCGTTCCGGTGGGAGGAGCAACCCTGATTCCTCCCCGTTAAGTTCGACCCCTGTCGGGTGGCCGACTCCCCATGCCTGGAGATCCTTATATGCCTCGTAGGGGTTCCATTTCATTCCGATCTGGGCCATGGCGACGTTGGATGAATAGATGAGAACATGGGGCAAGTCGATCTTCCCCTTCCCTGTACCGTGTGAGTTTGATATCCATCCATCGGCCACCTTTATTCGTCCTCGATCCAGAAAATGGGATCTTTTTGACACGATGCCCGACTGAAGGGCCATGGCCATCACAATCGGTTTCAGAGTGGATCCCGGCTCGTACACTCGACTGATACAACAATTGACCATGTTCTTCGTCTTCATGGATTCTCTCTTATTGCCGTCGAAGGTCGGCCAGCTCGCCATGCCGAGGATCCGGCCGCTCTCGCTCTCGATACAAAGGGCTGCCCCCCATTTGGCTTTCTCCTTCATCGCAGCGGCGAAGAGGTGTTTTTCGAGGATATACTGAATACGTCGGTCTATGGTCAGACGCACGATGCCGTCTTTGAGCTTCTCGCCCTCACGACCATCTCGACCGCCTATCCTGACGGACCACTGAGCCGGTGTGAAGAGAACATCGTCCCAGATTCGCTCCAGACCGGACAGACCGTGTCCGTCGATATCGCACACACCCAGAACGTGAGAAAGCAAAGCCCCGTTAGGATACGAACGACGATTTTCCTGAAGGGCAAAGAGTCCGTCCAATCCCAGCTCCAGGATTTTTTTTGCCTGAACATCCTTGATCTGGCGATCGAGCCAGAAGAAGCGTCCCTTCATAGGGCTCGACAGAGAACGAACCTTTTGAGGGGGAATCAATCCCTTGAGGCGATGAGCCTGTTTTGTGTCCCATATCTGAGGGTCAACGTATAGACTGGCGGCAGGAACCGACAGGGCTAAAGGCTCTCCTCTTCGATCTACGATCATCCCTCGATTTGAAAAGGTCCGGGCGATACCACCTGTCTGGGCACTCAGTCTGGTGAGAGTCCTGCTCTCCGGGTGAACTTGAAGAGCCCAGGTTCTCCACACAAGAACTGCCAATACAGTCGCCAGGAGCCCCCAGGGGAGATGTTTTTTCATGAGAAACGCCGAAGAACCCTAACGCTTGAGCCTCGGCGATATCCCGAAACCAGGCAGGGATCCCCTCCAGCGTTCACTATCCAGAGGTTTCTCAAGAGCGGTTGAAAGGGACATCTGTACATGGACGACACCTGCCACGGTGGTCTCCGTCATCCCCAAACGCTCACAGGCATATCCATAGACCACCGAGGGAGACGAGAGAGCGAAACACTTTTTATGGGTCGACGTCACATCTCGATCTATAGCCTGAGCCCGATGAATAACGCTGTTCAACCGAGCCTCCAACGCCAGTCCCTTCATCCGAAGAGACACGAGGGTCGTACACAGTCCCATGATGATCACAACCATAACGACCGCCACAGGGGTCATAGCATGTCCCGAATCTATCTGGTCGTTTCTTGGTCGTGCTCGATATGGGGCCATCTCAACGTCTCTCCTTTCCTCTTGAAGTCTTTTATTTTTTCATAAACGCTCTGAGCTTGGCGCTTCGGCTTTTTGGGTTTTTCTCGACCTCCCGTTCAGACGGCAGCAGAGCCTTTCGGGTAAGAATCACACCAGTGCCAGCGTTGGCCCATTCTCGAAAACGCCACTTCACAGGTCTGTCCTCCAGAGAGTGATAGTCCACAACCACTATCACCCCTTGGGGTGCTAAAATCTCAAGGGCTTGGTCGAGACCTCGATCCAACGAGTCCAGTTCCTGATTGACGGCGATACGAAGAGCTTGAAAAACCTTCCTGGCGGGATGTCCCTTGGCCTTACGCATCACCGGTGCGGGTAAGGTCTCTCGTATGATCGACACCAATGTGTCGGTGTCTTTCAAGCGACCATAGGCTTTTCGGTGTCGGTCAATGGCCTTGGCGATAGGCCAGGCAAACCGTTCCTCGCCGTAACGCCGAAAAATATCACAGATATCCTGTGTCGAGAGAATTTCCAGCAAATCGGCGGCTGAGGGAGCAGTGCCATTTTCCCCATCCATCCTCATATCCAAGGGACCGTTCTCTCGGAAGGAAAACCCTCTCTCGGGCAAGCTCAGCTGCATGTTGGAGACGCCCAGGTCGAAGACGACCCCGTTGATCGGCACAGCGCCGACCTCGCTCAGAAGACAGGACATGTCGGCAAAATTGCCCTCTAAGGGATAAAATCGTTCTCCAAATCCCTGGAGACGTCTGGAAGCCATCTCCAGGGCCTGGGGGTCCCGGTCGATCCCAAAGACCGTAGCCCTGGGAAAACGACGAAGCATAGCCTCCGAATATCCTCCCAGTCCCAGAGTGCCGTCCACCAATCGAAGAGGAGTGTCTATGGCGTTAAACGTCTCCATGACCTGATCCAACATCACGGGGATATGTTCGACCCTCTCCGTCACTCCATCACTTCCTCAATCATGCTCCCCAGTCCGTCGAGCAAGGCTGAACGGCGTTCGACCCAACGCTGAGAATCCCATATCTCGATGTGATCCTCCACCCCTATGACCGACACGTCTCCGTCAAGACAGGCGTAGTTACGAAGCCCCGGAGAAATCATAATTCGCCCAGTTTTATCGGGTACCACCTCGTCGGCCATGGAGAAAAGAACTCGCTTGAAGTTTCTCGCACGTTCCTTGGAGAAAGGAAGGGCGTCAAAACGAGATACGAACGCTTCCCAGTTTTCCATGGGGTAGATAGCCATACATTGTTCCATCCCCACGGTGCAGATCAGCGGAGAACCAAGAGCACGACGAAATCGAGAAGGAAGAATCAGCCGCCCCTTTTCGTCGATCTTATGGTCGAAGCTCCCCAAAAACATGGAAAACACCCCCAAAATACTCCACGATGCTCCACTTTCTACCACATAAACAGTAAAACGAAAATCGAAAAGAGTCAAGTACTATGGGTTTTTTTTCTTTATTTTTTGTGGGAAAAGTTGTGGAGAGTCGTAAGGCGTAAGCCCTTTTGAGACATCACGAGAACGATAGGGGCTAAGAGAATGGAGCGTTACTTAAAAAAAGTGTCGATGCGCCTTCTCGACACATCGACACTTTTTTTATTTGTTATTGGCGGAGACGTGTGGGAATCGAACCCACCGAGGACGGCCCTATGCCGCCCCCCGCACGGGTTTGAAGCCCGGGGCGCCCACCAGGACACATTCGTCTCCGAAGGACAAACTGTATTGTATCTTATTTCCTCCGATTTGAAAACCGAGGCCTTAAAATCCCCGTTCCCTTCGGATGGTCTCGTACGCTGACTGGATCTCCTGAAACCTCCTGGAAGCCAAACGGATAAACTCCTCGTCCAGATTCATACCGACAAACTTGTCGGGGTGATATGTGCCAATCAGGTCTCGATAGGCCCGCTTGATCTCCTCGACCGAGCTCGAACGGGAACAGCCCAACACCTCATACGGAGATCGGCGATTCAACGATTCCGACCCGGTTGATCGGTGTCGCTGTTGCCCTCTATCTTGAAATCCCCGGTAACCAGGTGAGCCGCCATCCCTAAAAAAATCGCCGAACCCCTTGCCGTTTCGATATCGATAGATGGCCAGGGCGTTTCGGATGAACATCCCCACGACGTAGAAGATGATCAGTGGGAATATCATTCGAATCAAACGAAAAATTAAGGTCATGAATCGTGACCTCGTCCCACGGAGTCCTTAGGGGGCACGGCGATCATAAGTGTTCGATAACCCCGCCAACCAGGGCAGTGAGTTTTTTCGCTGATTTGGCCATCTCGTCCAGGACCTCCTGCTCAGAGAGTGGGTTAGACGTCATACCAGCGGCGTAATTGGCCACACACGAAATGGCGAAAACCCTCATGCCGCCATGACGAGCGGTGATAACCTCGGGCACCGTGGACATGCCCACTACATCGGCACCTAGAGTGCGAGCCATTCGGATCTCCGATGGAGTCTCGTAGGACGGTCCCGTAAAAGCGATGTACACCCCTCGTCTGGTACTGATCCCCTCGGAGCGGGCGACATTCTCGGCCAGTTCCAGGATATCGCGATCATAGGTGAAGGACATATCAGGGAATCGTTCCCCTAGATCGGGAAGGTTAGGGCCGATCAGGGGGTTGGTCCCCATAAAATTGATGTGGTCGTGAATCAAAACCATATCCCCAACACCCAGACCGTGGTTCACCGCCCCACTGGCGTTGGAAGCGATGAAAACTGGCACGCCCCATCGGGCGAATACCCTGACGGGAAAGACGACCTTATCCATGGGATAGCCCTCGTAGACATGAAGTCGGCCCTGCATGGCCACGACTCGCTTTCCTCTGAAGGATCCCACCACGAGCCGACCAGCATGTCCCGGAGCGGTAGACTGAGCCCAGTGGGGAATTTCACTGTAGGGAATGATCACCTTATCCATTATGGCATCGGCCAAGGCTCCAAGGCCCGATCCCAAAACCACAGCCACATCAGGAATGTAGTCGATTTTTTCCCTGATAGCGGATAGGGCTTCATCGATAGATTTTATCATGATAATGTATTCCTCCTATATTGTGTCTATGCTCTGGGGTGGCTCCTGTCGTAGACATCCCGAAGTTCCTGATCGAAGTGGAGATACTTTTCCGTGGTCCCGATCGACTTGTGTCCCAAAAACTCCTGGAGAGTCCTTAAATCCATACCTCGGCGTAACAGGTGGCTGGCTACGGTATGTCGAATTACGTGAGGATGAAGACGACTCGTCGGGATGGAGGCTGTCTTTCCCCGAGATCGGATCATCCTCCAGAGAGCCTCTCGGCGCAGAGGATATCCTCGTCTGGAGAGGAAAATAACGTTTGATACCCCCTTCTCAACTAGAGGACGCCCCTCTCGGATATATCGTTCGAGCCAGTGCCTGGAGCTCCCGACGAGGGGGACCATTCGTTCCTTCCCTCCCTTACCCAAAATCGCCAGACTACCCGGACCCCGGATGTCCTGAATACGGAGAGCACAGAGTTCAGATGCCCGAAGTCCACAGCCATAGAGGACCTCCAGAACCGCGCGGTCACGGAGATCCAGATAGGTGAGCCGTTCTCCCTCACATGTTCGAAATAGACGGAGCATCTCTCCTTCCGTGAGGAGTTTAGGGAGCCTCTCCGGTTGCGACGGAAGCTCTGGCAGGGTCGGTGGTGCCGACAGATATCCCTCCAGAACCAGAAAACAAGACCAGGTCCTCATTGCGGCGCACTTTCTCTGGATAGACGCCGGAGCCAGACCAAGGGAACGTAGGTGAGAGATAAAGCCATCGTACAGAATAGGCGAAGGCACCATGGGATCGTTGCCACGGTCGAGGCAGAACTCCGTCCATTGCTCAAGGTCAACTCTGTACGCTTGAGAGGTGTTCTGACTGAGCCCTAACTCCAGGCGAAGATACTGAAAAAAATCTTGAAAAGTTGATTTGAAGGACGTCATCGTCCCAACTCCTCGAAAAAAAAGTTGAGGGAGGTTCAAGCCTCCCTCAATGATATGGTATTTTCCGCTCCAACGCCAGTCGAGTTAGTATAGCGACGGTTTTTCCATCCCGGATGGTCTCGTCTCGAATCATCTCCCATACGGACGACCAAGGGAAACGTCGAACTGTGATGGATTCGTCGTCGTCGGCAGGAAGCTTAGAGGGAGTCAATCCCTCCGCGAGGAAAAGGAAAACAACCTCATCCGTGAAGCCTGGAGACACATACAGCCGTCCCAAAGGTTCCAGCCTCTGTGCCCGATAACCAATCTCCTCCTGAAGCTCTCGATGGGCCGTCTGTTCTGGTGTCTCCCCAGGTTCGATAAGGCCAGCGGGGATCTCAAAGAGCGTTTCCTGAACGGCGTACCGATACTGTTCGACCAAGAAAAGGCATTTATCCGAGATGGCGACGATCCCCACGGCCGGGGTATGTTCCACCACTTCCCTCTGGGTACGTCGTCCGTCAGGGAACTGAACGTTGTCCACACGAAGATTCAGGATTCGTCCTCTATAGACGGTATTTTTGCTGATGGTCTTTTCCTGACGATCCATGACGAGAACCTCAGGCCAGGAACTTTTCCGCCACAGCCACCCCTTTATCGAATGCTTGAAGGTTCATGGGGAGGAACTTAGGCTTCTTCGTCCCCAACTTCTCCTTGATGATATCGAGACAATCCTCCTGAGAGACGATCCCGGTTGCCTTGACGATCACCCCAAGCATGATGATGTTGGCCACTCGGTCACTTCCAAGTTCCTGAGCTATGACCTGGGCTGGCACGGGAATCACGGTGATGTCGGTCCGGGGATTGTCGTAGGTAACCAGGTCACTGTTGTAGATGAGATAACCGCCGGGCTTGACCTTAGGAGCAAACTTCTCCAAGGATGGCTGATTCATCACCAGCACCACATCGGCCTGGCCGACCACGGGAGAACCAATTTCCTCGCTGCTCACCACGCAGGAACAATTGGCTGTCCCCCCCCGCATCTCGGGTCCATACGCTGGGATCCAGGTGACGTGCCGCCCTTGATGGATTCCGGCATAGGCTACAAGCTGACCAAGCATCATAATGCCCTGACCACCAAACCCGGCAGCCAACAGGTCCATATAAAACCTATCCGACATTACAGTCTACCCCTTTCTTATTCAAAGTCCTTGTAGACACCGAGAGGATAGTAGGGGATCATATTCTCGATCTGCCATTCAAAGGCCTCCACGGGATTCATTCCCCAGTTGGTGGGACATGTGGATAAAACCTCGACGAAACAAAAGCCCCGGCCTTCTTTCTGATATCTGAAGGCTTTCTGAAACGCCTTCTTGGCCTGCATTATGTACTTGGGTTTCGCCAGGGAGACACGCTCAATGTAGGCCGGAGTTTCCAGTGTCGCCAGCAACTCGCAGATACGCATGGGGAAACCGGCAAGTGCGGGGTCTCGTCCCTCGGGGCAGGTAGTGGCCCTCTGACCGATCAGGGTTGTCGGGGCCATCTGACCACCGGTCATGCCATAGATAGCGTTGTTGATGAAGAACGTGCAAAACTTCTCGCCCCGGTTGGCGGCGTGGACGATCTCGGCCATGCCAATGGAGGCCAGGTCGCCGTCACCCTGGTACGTAAAGACGAACTTATCAGGAAGAACCCGTTTAATTCCGGTTGCCGTCGCGGGGGCCCGTCCGTGGGAGGCCTCTACGTAATCGATGTCGATGTAATCGTACATCATGGCGGCACAACCTACGGGAGACATGCTGATCGTCTCGTCCTGAATTCCCATTTCGTCTATAACCTCGCAGATCATACGATGAGCGATGCCGTGACCGCAGCCTGGACAATAATGGGTGTGAACCCCCCTCATCCACGATTTCGGACGTGAATACACCTTTGTCTCAACTTTTTCGGCAGTAGACGTAGTCATCGTGATACCCCCTATTTATCAAGGATGGACTTGCATTGCTCCTCGATCTCCTCGACCGAGGGAGCGACCCCTCCGCATCGACCGTAAAAGCTTACGGGGAAGCGGCTGCTGGTGGCGACCTTTACATCCTCCACCATCTGCCCCATGTTCATCTCCAGATCCAGGATGTGGGTCACTCTATCCGTCAGTTTTTTGAACGGCTCATAGGGGAAGGGAAACAGAGTGATCGGACGGATCATACCCACCTTATAGCCCGCCTCTCTCAGGTGTCCGAGAGCTGACTTGGCAATTCGGGCCGTCGTGCCATAGGAGGCGATGACCAGTTCGGCATCATCCAGGTGGAGTTCCTCCCACTGGACATCCTCCTGCATCTTGTCGTACTTCGCTTGGAGCTTGGCGTTGTGGGCCTCGAGGAGCTCGGCGGTCAGGTACATACTCTTGAGCAGACTCCGCTTCTTCCCGACTCGATCCCCCTTGTTTCCCAGCCCCCAGTCCTGCCATTTCCCCCGCTTTGTCTCATGGGGTCCGATATCCACGGGTTCCATCATTTGTCCCATAAAACCATCGGCCAGGATCATCACCGGATTTCTATACTTAAAGGCGTAGTCCCATGCGGATTGAACGACCTTCACGGTTTCCTGAAGGGTACTGGGAGCAAAGACCATAAGATGGTAATCTCCGTTGCCGCCGCCCTTGGTTGCCTGGAGATAGTCGGCCTGGGAGGGCAGTATACCGCCAAGCCCTGGACCGCCCCGCATCACGTTGACCACCACTGCGGGCAGTTCAGATCCAGCCAGATAGCTGAGTCCTTCGGACATAAGAGAGATCCCCGGACTGGACGATGTGGTCATGACCTGGTAGCCGGTAGCCGCAGCTCCCAGGATCATGTTGACCGACGCAACCTCGCTCTCCCCCTGGATATAGGTCCCTCCGTACTTGGGAAGATGGGCCGACATATACTCGGGAATCTCGTTCTGGGGCGTGATAGGATAGCCGAAGAAATACCGGCAACCTGCCTGAATGGCTGCCTCGGCAATTGCCTCGGTCCCTTTCATGAGCACCTTAGCCATACTTGAACTCCCCCTCCTACTTTTCCTTGTAAACCTCGATAACTGCGTCGGGACAAGAGATAGCGCACATCGCACACCCGATACAGCCGTCCTTGTACTGCTCCATTGGCCGATGTCCTCTCGCATTCAGGTGATCCGAGATCCGAAGCACCTTCACTGGACAGGCCGCTACGCAAAGACCGCAGCTTTTGCAGTACTCCTCAGAGACTACGATTCGTCCCTTTGCCATGAGCAACAACACCCCTCTCGTGTTTTTCGATACTCAAAGCTCTTTATGCCTTTCGTCCCTCCTGATGGAGGATTCGAGCCCCTTGATTTTTGGACGGCAGCCCGGTAGACCACAGGGCTCCCTCTTCCCAGGGTAGAAGCATATATCGGGAGACCGGCCATGGACTGGAAGACCTTTCGGCCAGACGCTGTTGGGCTTCATCGTCCATATGAGGAGGAACCCCAGCGTAGAGAACCGGCAGGTTGAGCTCCCTCCCAGCAGCTTCTACGAGATCAAGCCCCTCGCTCACCACGTCCATAGTTGTCTCGGTCATAAGGTGTGAATTGGATATCAACGCTCCTACCTTGAGTCCTCCGATCTCCTCCATTCGTTGCCTCATGGTCGTGATTCCCTCGACGGACGATGTCATGGGGCGATAGGCGTTCACTACGAGGATGAGAAGATACCCCACGGAGATCATACGTTCTCGATATTTTTTCAGGGCCAATGCACCTTCAGCATCACCACCTACGTCCAAAAGCAGACGACCATTAGGGTCCGACAGGGCCCAGTCTACCTGTGCGGTCACCAAGGGCATATCGGCCCACTTCGCCTTATCGGGCGCAGTGAGGACGGTAAAACCCTGCTCTTCCAGGGTATCCGAGACCTGCCTGATACAGAAATACGGGTTGATAATGTCCACATCGGCGATGGTGACCTTCTCACCAGCCAGACTGAAGCCCAGAGCTAAGTTGAGCACCCATTCAGTCTTCCCCGATCCTAATGCCCCAGTTACGGCGATGGATTTAGGCCAGGAGTACTTTTGGATAAGGGAGGAAAATCTCTTCGTATCGTGATTCATTCCATCAGTTCTCCTTCTTTGATATGAGAGCCTTTGGCCCACTCTCGAGCATCCATCCGTCGTCTGCCCTCCGGCTGGACCTCTCTCAGTCTCACTGCCCCCTTTTGACATTGGACCAAGGGGTATCCGTTCGTATCCAGACAAAAAACACCCACAAGAGGACCCTCTTGGCCTGGTAGCCAGTCGGTCCTCCATATCTTCAGGCGCTGAGATCTGAAAAGAACGTAGGCCCCCAAAGAGGGATTAAGGCCACGAACAAGGTTATGCACTTCGTTCGCCGGCCGTTCCCAGGAGATACGTGATTCGGATTTATCGATCTTTTTGGCGTAGGTCGCTCGGTCGGCGTCCTGTGGCTGGAGTGATAATTCCCCTTTACATATCAATTGTACCGTTTTTTTTAAGAGGGCGCTACCTATGTATGCAAGTCGGAAAAGTAATTCTCCACTTGTCTCTTCTGATTCTATCGTTATCGTTTGAGCGATCACGATAGGACCAGCGTCCATTTCGGGGATCAGTCGGAAAACGGTGACCCCCGTTTCGCTGGCTCCATCCATGATGGCTCGTTGGACCGGTGCGGCTCCTCGATACTCTGGCAGACGTGACGGATGGACGTTCAGACACCCTACGTGGGGTGCCGAAAGGAACGGTTCGTCTATTTTCTGTCCAAAGTCCACAACGAAGATCGCCTCTGGTGGGGATTCGGCGATAGCCCTGAGCAGAAAATCATCTTGGTTCACGTTGGCAGATCTATAGAGTCTCAGCCCCAGTTCGCATGCCTTCGCTTCGACTGGAGTTGGCTTGAGACTGAGTCCTCGACGGCCTGCGGGGCGGGGGGGCATGGTAATCGTCAGGTCGGGAAAGATCCCGTCTGAGCAGAGTCCATCCAGGCAATTGGCGCCGAAGCTCCCGCTTCCCATAAACCACAAAGACATTATGCCCTCTTTTTTCTCTTGAGCAGTTTTTTCTTTATCTGCTCTCGCTTTATAGAAGAGAGGTGGTCGATCATGAGTTTCCCACGAAGGTGGTCGATCTCATGACAGAAAGCCCGTGCCAGAAATCCCTCAGCCTCTATTTGTCGCATTTCTCCATTCTCGTTCTGGCTCTCAACCGTCACTCGTTCTGGTCTGGTGATGTCTTCGAAGATGTCGGGAAAGCTGAGACATCCTTCCTGCCCTCGCTGTTCACCTTCGCTTTTGATGATAAGCGGGTTGGACAGGACGTACAGGGTATCCCCGTAGAATACGACAGCCACGTCCAGGGATTCCCCTACCTGAGGCGCCGCCAGACCTACACCGTCGTATCGAAACATGAGGGTTTCCAGTTCTTTCACGAAGATACGGAACTCGTCGTCAAAGTTCTCAATTGGTCGAGTCGGTTTACGAAGCACCGGATCGGGGTAGATACGTAACTCCCGTTCTGTCATGCTACTGCCTCCTTTCTTTGGTCTTCGTTTCCGTTCTTTTTAAAAAACGCCATCCCCCCAGAGCGGAGGATGGCGTTTGTGACAGGGAAAACAGAAGGTTATTCTTGGTCAAAAAGAGTCCCAAAGGCGTCACCCAACGTGATGGGTGTTTCCTCAGACTGGAAGTTGGTCACGGGGCGCTCGGCTTCGCTCTTCCTCCGGCGTCCGCCTCCCGCCGGAGTGGCTTTGCTGCTCGCCGTTTTCCGATCCCCTTCCTCCAAGGCACTGAGGCTCAGCCTGATTCGGCGATCCGAGGAATTGACCTCGATGACTCGAGCCGTGATTTCCTGCCCCTCCGAGAGGACATCCCGAGGGTGATCGACTCGTCGGGTGCTGAGCTGAGAGATGTGAATCAATCCCTCAACGCCTTTCTCCAGCTCGACGAAGGCCCCAAAATCGGCCAGACGAACCACCTTCACCGGAACGTCCTGTCCCTTTTGATACTTCTCGTCGATACCGTCCCAGGGATCGTTGAGTTGTTTATACCCAAGGCTCAGGCGCTTACGCACCGAGTCCACGTTCAGAACGATGGTCTCGAGTTCCTGTCCTTTTTTAACGACCTCCTTGGGGTGCTTAATCCGAGCCCAGCTCAGATCGCCGATGTGGACGAGCCCCTCAATGCCAGGCTCCACCTCGACGAAGGCCCCAAAGTCCGTGACGTTGGTCACCACGCCTGTGGCCGTGTCCCCGTCCTTCCATCTTTCGGTGATGGTCTCCCACGGATCGTCCTTTGTCTGTTTCATACTCAGGGAGATTCGGTTATGCTCCTGATCTATGCCGATGACCTTAACCGTGACGGCATCGCCTTTTTTGACGATATCCTTGGGCTTGGCGTTCCTTTGCCAGGAAAGTTCGCTGATGTGAACCAGTCCGTCGATGGGGCCCAGGTTGACGAACACCCCAAAGGAGGTGAGACTGCTCACCGTGCCCTCCAGAACAGTGCCTTCGGAGACTTCCCTGTAGAAGGTTTCCCGCTGTTCCTTGAGCTCTTCGTCGAGAATGGCCCGTCGAGACAGGACAAGACGCCGTTTCCGCCGGTCCTTCTCCAGAAGCTCGACCTCGAACTCCTCGTCGATGAACTTTCCGGGATTGATCCCCCTGCCTTCCTCGGCGAGATGTGATATGGGAATGAACCCCTCTAGGGAGCAACAGTCCACCATGAGACCACCTTTAACCTTACGCAGGCCCCGAACAGGGAAGATCTTCTTGTCGCTGATGGTCTCCTCAAGGTTCTGCCAACGCCGGTCGAACTCGCAGCGCCAGCGACTGACTGTCAGTTGAGACTCCTCTCCTTGGCGGATACTGACGACCTGAACGTCCAAGTCCTGTCCGACGTCCGGCTCTGCACTGTCACCGACAAGGATGTGATGAGTCCATTCCCTCGTGGGGAGGAACCCCTCGCATTTGTAGCCCACGTCCACGAGCCACCCACCGTCAACCCGCCCAACGACCTTGCCGGAGATAACCTTGCCTCGCTGGATATCCTCCATACCTCCGGTGCTCTCAAGGAGTTCGGCCATAGTCATATCGGCAGATTCGTCCACGGTCTTGATCGTATCGTTCTCCGTTATGGTGTTTCGGATCTCTTCACTCATTTTTTTGACATCCCCCTGACGTCCAGCGATGATTATCCTCCATCGCTTGTTGTAGTTGTTCTATGAGCCAGTCCGGCGTGCTGGCACCGGCGGCAATTCCTACAGTCGCCTTTCCCGCCAACCACCTCCTATCCAGTTGATCCGCCTGCTCCACCCATACAGCCGGTGTTGCCGACTCCTGGGCGATTCGAAAAAGCTTTCCCGTATTAGCGCTGTTATGGCCTCCAATTACCACGATTCCGTCGACGAATCCCGCCAGAGAACGGACCGCATTTTGACGTTCGACTGTAGCACGACAGATGGTATTGAAAACCCGAACCTCTTTTGCCAGACCTACAGCATGAGCGACCAGAGCCTTGAGTGTCGATTCCTGTTGAGTCGTCTGGGATATAATACCAATTTTACCGATTTTTTCAACAGTATCGAGATCCTTCTTACCCGACACCACCAAAGAAGGTCCCTTGACATATCCAAGAATTCCCTTTATCTCCGGATGATTTTCGTCACCTAAGACAACGGGGAAATAGCCCTCCTCGGAGAGACGACCGGCCATTTGTTGGGCCTTCCTGACGAATGGACAGGTGCCATCGATGATCCTGGTCTCTTTTTCTTTCAGACGGGAAAGTACCGATGGGGCTACTCCGTGAGCCCGAATGAAGACTGCCTCACCTGGAGGCACCTGGGCGTCGTCATCGACCACAACTAACCCCTTGTCCTCCAGACGCCGGACCTCTTGAGGGTTATGAATGGGGCTTCCCATGCAGAATACCCGTCCTTGACGCTCCAGAGTTTCCTCCATGGTACGAATGGCCCGGGAGACGCCGAAACACAGCCCTGTAGGCTCGGCTATAAGCACGTTCATGGTACCAAATCCCCTGACGCAAGGTGTTTCCTGGAGTCATCAAGCATCGACAATAACACTTCATTATACATTATTTTTGAGAGGTCGTACCATCGAACTGGAAAAAAAGTCCGAAACCAGGTCATCTGACGTTTGGCAAACTGACGAGTCGCAACGACATCGGATTCGACCGCCTCGTCAAAAGTCATATGGCCTTGATGGTAGAGCACGAGTTCCCGATATCCGAAGCCCTTCATAGAGGGGAGATCTGGCGGGAATCCCTTATCCAGAAGCCATCGAACCTCCTCGGGATAGCCATTACCAAATTGCTCTCGAACCCGTCTGGCGATGGTGTCCGTCAACTCATCTCTGGGCCTGATCAACCCCAGGTAGAGCGGACTGTACCGACACGGGGTCTGAGAGGTCGGACGCTCATGCCACCACGAAAGTGGACGCCCCGAGATACGGTAGACCTCCAGGGCACGGATGACCCGGACAGAGTCGTTTGGATGAAGTCTCTGTGCGCTTTGGGGATCGGCCCTTTTAAGTTCGTCGTGGAGTGCTTGTCGTCCTTTCGACGAGACAGCTTGATCCATGAGCTCCTTTCGGACGATCGGATCCGATGGCACGTTCACCGTCAGGATCCCATCAAACAGAGCTCTGTAGTAGAAAGCAGTTCCCCCTACCAGAATAGGCGTTCGGCCTCGGGCTAAAATACGATCTATGGCTGACGACGCACGGTCGACGAAATCCGATGCGTTGAATATCTCGTCGGGGTCGACCACATCCAGGAGATGATGGATGATCTCCTTTCTCGTCAGTCCGTCGATTTTATCGGTCCCGACGTCCATATACCGATATACCTGGCGGGAGTCTACCGAGATGACCTCGCCATCCAGGGCTCGGGCCAGGTCGAGGCTTAAGGCAGTTTTCCCCACTGCCGTGGGACCGATAAGGGCGACTACAGGGATAGGCATAGGATCATCGCCTCTCAAAATGAGCTGCTATAGTGGCAGACCTCAGTCGAAACAGAGCTGGTCGACCGTGAGGACACGCTGAAGGAGTATCACATAGCAGCAGGCGTTGCCAAAGAACCTGAGCCTCCTCGGGGGTGAGGGACCAGGTGAGTTTCACCGAAGAACGGCAGGCCACGGTGGCCCATCGGAGCCAGATCACCTCTCGGTTCTGGTTCTCCTCCGCCAGGCCGATAAGCGTCGTTCGAAGGAGGTCTAAAGGGGGAATAGACGCTCCCTTAGGAATGTCGGGAATACCTCGAAGAACAGTTCTCCCATCGTTGGTATCAAGGGAGAAAGCGAGGGCATGAAGCTCATCGATTTTGGGTTCTGCCTCAGAGGAGAGGGTGGGAGGCAGCTCTATCGGAACGGCCAGGAGCTGGGAACCATATCCTTTCGAACATCTTTCCCTGATCGTCTCGAAGTTGATCCGCTCGTGAGCAGCGTGGGGATCGATGAGTATCAGGTCACCCCGATCGTCGAAGAGCAGATATCCCGACGTTAACTGCCCCATGTAGACAGGGGAGGGGAGAGCGTCAGAAGGAGGCGTATCCCGCTTCACAGATGGATGAGACTCCTTCTCTGTTGGTTCAAAAAGTTGGTGAGATTCAGTAGCGGGAAAAGGTTCAATCCTTCGAAACAGGGACTCCCCCCGGGGGGGAGCCGCATATCGGGATGGAGAGGCAACCTGAAGAGGAGCATGATCCGTCGGGGAACGGGAGGTATTTCCATCAAACCACACGGGACAGTCGTTCTTCATGGATGCTGCCGCCTCTCTCACAGCTGCGAAAAGGTCACTTCCACGTCGGAAAAGGACCTCGGCCTTGGCTGGATGGACGTTCACGTCAACCTCCGACGGGGCCGTCTCGATCCAGACGGCCCAGTTGCCCCCTGGATGGGTCTCCCCTGAGGAGACAGCTGCCCGGATAGTCCCGTCGTCGATTCTTCGTCCGTTGACGAAAGCCATGAGAGAGATCCGAGAGCTCGCCAATCTCTGCCACCACACGGTCACTCTGTAGGGGCCCTGAGCCCCTGATGCCGTTGAGACAGGAGGCTCGTCTCCCCAAAGTCGGCGAAGCACCGACAGACGATTGCCACCGCCGGAGCTCTCGTAGACCTTTCGTTCATCGCTGTGAAGGACGAAGGCCACATCAGGATTGGCCACACTCAATTCCTGAAGCAGCCTGGATATACGACGAAGTTCGGCCCCTGAGCTTTTCAGGAACTTCCGTCTTGCAGGGAGGTTGAAAAACAGGTCGTCAACCTGAACCCTGGTGCCAGGACGGCAGTTTTGTTCCTCGACCGAGATAGGACCGCCACCCTGAACCCGAAGCCACCCTCCTGTGGATTTGCCTTCAGCCCTGCTGCGAATATCCAGACGGCTCACCGCCGCCATGCTCGCAAGAGCCTCTCCTCGATACCCTAAGGTGTCGATGGACTCCAGATCCTCGAGGGAGAGGATCTTGCTTGTGGCGTGCCTCTCCACGGCCAGAGGAAGATCCTCCAGAGGGATTCCTCCACCGTCGTCCTCCACCATCATGGAGAGCCGACCACCCTGAACGGTCGAGACCACGATACGTCGTGCACCGGCATCCAAACTATTCTCTACCAATTCCTTGATCACGGATACGGGGCGTTCAATAACCTCCCCGGCGGCGATTCTCATCGCTACCGATTGGGAAAGCTGGTGTATTTTCAAGGGGACACCGCCTTTCTCGCCTCGTCCCGAAGCTCATATAGCTTCTCAAGAGCCTGGATGGGCGTCATGTCATCGGGTCGAAGAGCTGCCAGTTCCTGGATCAGGGCGTCGCCCTTCAGGTCGAAAAACTCCATCTGAACCGACGGCTCGGGAACTGGAGAACGGCGATCTCCATCGGCTTCGAATCGCTCCAAAAGCTCCTGTGCCCGGCAGAGAACGACTCTTGGCAGACCGGCCAACCGGGCGACCTCCACGCCGTAAGATCGGTCGGCAGGGCCAGGAACCACCCGATGCAAAAACGTAACGCCATCGGGGCGTTCTTCCACTTCCACCCGGAGGTTCCATGCATGGGAAAGCCCCCCTTCCAGGGCTGTCAGTTCATGATAGTGGGTTGCAAAGAGAACTTTAGGAGATCGGCCACAGGCACCGTGAAGAAACTCCAGTACTGCCCAGGCGATGCTCATGCCGTCGTATGTCGACGTCCCCCTGCCGACCTCGTCCAGGATCACAAGGCTCCGGTCCGTCACGTTATGAAGGATGTTCGCCGTCTCCACCATCTCCACCATGAAGGTACTGTTGCCGAAAGCCAGCTCATCCCGCGCGCCCAAGCGGGTGAACACCCGGTCGTAAAGCCCGAACTCGGCCGACTCGGCTGGAACTGCGCATCCCATCTGAGCCATAATGACCAACAAGGCTGCCATGCGAAGATAGGTGGACTTACCAGCCATATTGGGGCCCGTAACGATAGCCACGCGGTGGTGATCCGTCACGAGATGAATATCGTTGGGCACAAAGGGGACCTCCCTTTGAATTGCCTCCACGACAGGATGGCGTCCCCCACATACGTGCATATCGGATCCCTCGACAAAGCTTGGCCGGACATAGCCTCTCTCAATGGCGACCTCCGTCAAGGACGCAAGGACATCCAGAGTTCCCAATGCTCGCCCCAGCTGCTGGAGTGGCTCTGTCTGAGCGAGAGTCGTCTGGATCAGTTCCCGATAGAGAAGGGCCTCTCTCTCCCTCGTCTCGCTCTCGGCAGAGGTCATGTGTTCCTCAAAATCCCTGAGTTCGGCCGTCGTGTATCGTTCGGCCGATACCAAAGTCTGACGACGTTGATAATCCTCTGGAAGCGTCATATCGGTCTTCATGGAGCTCTTGCTGATCTCGACGTAATAGCCAAAAACCCGGGAGAAGCCCGCCTTCAGCTTGGGCAAACCCAGACGGATTCGTTCCCGGGCGAGAAAGTCCTCCAACCATTGATGGCCCTTCCGGGCAAAATCCCGCCATCGGTCCAGCTCCTCATCGTATCCATCCCGAATCACCGTGCCATTGCCCAGAATTCGGGGAGGACTCGCCTCCAGAGCCCGAGACAACGTAGCTCCCAGCTCTTCCAGTTCACGAGGAAATAGGACGAGGGCCTCAAGTCCAGATTTTTTCAAGGCGTCAATCACGCAGGGAGCAGCCATCAAGGTCTCCCGAAGGGCTGAGAGATCTCGTGGAGTTCCTGATCTGAGATGGAGACGAGCCAGGGCACGTTCCACGTCACGACATTGGGCCAGAGCCGATTGAAGGGACTGAAGAGACGAAGGGCATCCTCTCAGACAATCCTGGATATCCAGCCGTTCGCCGATGGAGCGGACATCCAGAAGAGGGCGGGAAATCCACTCCCGAAGAATTCGCCGGCCACAGCCGGTTCGACATCGGTTCAGAACCGAATAGAGTGATGGACCATCGCCCTCGAAGAGTTCCAAATTTCTCTGGGTCGTGACGTCCAGATGAAGGAATCGATCGGACCTGAGGAGAGTCAAACCTCGAACGTGTTCAGCAGCACCGAATTGAGTTTCCTCCAGATATCGAAGAAGTCCGGCAGCGACCCCCGCCTCGGGGCTGTCGTCGAGCACACCGAAGCCCTGAAGAGACCCCACATCCCACCGATGTTTGAGCCACCTGGTTCCTCCGGTCGGGTCGAACTCCTCCTTTGGGAGCTCCACCGGTGATCTCAGGCTGAAAGCTCTCTTCGACGTACCGGCTGTGCCTCGGGGCACCAGAACTTCAGCTCCATCACAGGAGGCGAAAAATCCCTGGGCTTCGCCAAAATCCAGGAGGCCCACCTGGAGTGATCCCGTCCCGGGCTCGAGAGTTCCAACCGCCCATCTCTCCCGCCCTACAGGCATCACGGCCGCCAGTCGACCATCTTCTCCAGCCTCCTCGGGAAGATAGGTCCCCGGGGTGACCAACCGAACGACCTCCCGTTCAACGAGAGTTCGGCCGTCAGGCTCGGTTATTTGCTCGCAGATGGCCACGTTGAAACCCTTTCGAACAAGTTTCCCCAGATATCCCTCAACAGCATGATAGGGAACACCTGCCATGGGAATTCGCTTCCCCTGGTCCCGGGCTGTCAGAGCTATGTCCAGTGCCTCGGATGCCACCAAAGCATCGTCGAAGAATAGCTCGTAGAAATCGCCCATCCGAAAAAAGAGAAGAGCCTGAGGATACCGATTTTTCCAGTGAACGAACTGCTCAAGCATGGGGGTCATTCTGACCCCTTCGGGGAGGTGAAAACCGCTCACGGTTCGACTGTCCTTCGGGTGTCCAGATAGGTTTGAAGAATTACCGATGCGGCCAGTTTGTCGACCACGGCCCGGCGCTTCTTTCGGGAGAGATCACCCTGAATGAGCACCTGGTTCGCGATGGTCGAGCTATACCGCTCGTCCACCGGTATAATCGTCACATCCGGGAACGTCTCTCGAATTTGTCTCATATTCTCCTCCACCTTGAGAGCCGACGGTCCCCTGGTGCCGTCTTCCCGGATGGGAAGGCCCACCACCACGGTGGAAGCCCCCGTCGATCTCAACAGATCTCCCAGATTGCACAACCAGTCATTCCTTGCGTCCCATTGAGCGACCCCCTGGGCAAAAGTCCCCAGGGGGTCGCTCACGGCAACTCCGATGCGGACCATCCCCAGGTCGAGGCCGACGATCCGTTCAATCACTGAAGAAACCCCTCTACGACTTTTCGGGACTCCTCCAGAGCATGGGAAGTCCCATCGGTTCTGGGCCCTCCTGCCTGGGCCATGGTCGCCTTTCCACCGCCCTTGCCTCCAACGAAAGCCGCCACCTCTTTGACGATCTTGCCAGCGTGAAGTCCCTTCTCGACGGCGCTGGGCCCAACCATACAGATCATCTGAGTTCGCTCTGGTCCATCCGAGGCCAGAATGACCACCGATCCTGAATCCTTGTCCTTGATGCTGTCCCCCACCTCTCGAAGCCGATCAGCGTTGACGCCGTCGATGGCCGCCGTGTATAAGGTGATACCGTCAGCCAAGGAAGTCTTGACAACTCCCTTGTCGAGATCCTCCATGGCCGATTGAAGGGTCAGCCGTTGGAGCTCCTTCTGCAGAGCCCGGTTCTCCCGCTCCATGGCGTCAAGTCGCTCCACCAGCTTGGTCGGCTGAACACCGAGACGTCCCGACAGCTCTTTCAAAACCGACACGGTCTCCTGATAGCGATGGAGGGCACACATGCCGGTGACCGCTATGATCCGCCGAACCCCTGAGCCCACGCTCTCCTCGGACACGATCTTGAACAGGCCGATATCCCCCGTGGCTGTTACGTGGACGCCACCGCAGAGCTCGGTGGAAAAATCGCTCACCGCGACGATCCGAACGCGATCGCCATATTTTTCCTCGAAGAGAGCCTTAGCCCCCTTCTCCCTGGCTGCTGCCATGTCGGTCTCCTCCACGGTCAACCTGTGGTTCTTTTGGATCTCTCTGTTGACGGCAACCTCGACCTTCGCGATCTCCTCAGGGCTCAGGGGGTCAAAGTGGGTGTAGTCGAAGCGAAGAAACCGATCCGAGACGAGGGATCCATTTTGACGGACATGCCCTCCCAGCACTCGAATCAGAGCTTCGTGGAGAAGATGGGTGGCCGTGTGATTCTGTGTCACGGCCGTTCTCCGTCCACCATCGACATCCGTATCGGCCCGATCTCCGACTGTAATTTGCCCCCGTCGAACGACGCCCTTGTGAAGGATCAGATCACCTGAGGCGTACACGGTGTCGTTCACCTGAATCTCGTATCGCTCCCCCTGGATGACCCCCTGGTCCCCCACCTGGCCGCCTCGTTCGGCGTAGAAAGAGGTCCTGTTCAGGATCACTCCGATCTCATCACCTTCCTGAGCCTGCTCCACCACCTCACCGTCTGCGACCAGGGCCAAAACCTCGCTCTGGGCGGAGAGTCCGTCGTAGCCCAAAAACTCCGTAGCTCCATGCTGAGACAGAAGCTCGGCGTAGAGATCACCAGTTAGGATAGCCCCCATGTGTTTGCTCGACGAACGAGCACGTTCCCTCTGACACTCCATCTCAGACCGAAAAGCCTCTTCGTCCACAGACAACCCCTGTTCCCTACATATCTCCACGGTCAACTCCAGAGGGTACCCGTAGGTATCGTACAGTTCGAAAGCCACATCTCCTGCCAGGACAGAGCCACCAGCCTGAAGCGCTTGGCTGATCTCCCGGCTGAGCAATTCTCCGCCCTGCTCCAGAGCTCGGCTGAATCGTTTCTCCTCGACAGCGACGACCTGCTCGATGGTCAGTCGATTGCAGAGGAGTTCCCTGTAGGGATCGGCCATAATCTCCAAGACAACTGGTATCAGATCGGTCAGAAAAGGGCGATCGAGGCCGATAAGCCGCCCGTATCGGGCAGCCCGTCGAAGAAGTCGGCGAAGCACATACCCCTGGCCGTCGTTGGCTGGAAGGATGCCATCGGCAATCATGAAAGCTACGGCTCGAACGTGGTCGGAGATCACCTTTGCTGCCATATCTCCCTCGGGAGTCCCACCGAAGGTGATACCAGCCATGGAGCAGGTTCGATCGATCAGGGGACGGAACAAATCCGTCTCAAAATCGTTGCTTACACCCTGAATCAGGGACGTCAGCCGTTCGAGTCCCATCCCCGTATCGATATTCTTTCGGGGAAGCGGTAAAAGCGTTCCATCCTCCTGACGGTCATATTGGGTAAAGACGTGGTTCCATATCTCAAGAAAGCGATCGCAGTCGCATCCTGGGGCGCAGTCAGGGCCGCAGCTAAAATCAGGGCCTTGGTCGTAGAGAATCTCCGAGTCGGGGCCACAGGGACCAACGGGCCCCATAAACCAAAAGTTCTCATCTTCTCCGAAACGAAGGATCCGATTCGACGACAGCCCCACCAGGTCAGTCCACACCGTATACGCTTCCTCGTCGTCTTTATAGATGGTGGCATACATTCGATCGGGATCGAGGCCGAGGGCCTCCGTCAGAAATTCCCATCCCCAGGTTATGGACTCCTTCTTGAAATACCCTCCCCAGCTGAAATTACCCAACATCTCGAAAAACGTGTGATGCCGAGCCGTCCGTCCAACGTTATCGATATCGTTCGTCCGAACGCATTTTTGCGACGTCACGACACTTCTCGTATCCGGCTCAGCCATGCCCAAATAGAACTTTTTAAAGGGCACCATACCTGCGATGGTGAACAAAACCGTAGGATCCTCGGGAACCAGCGAAAAACTTTCATAGTGCCTGGCCCCTTTAGACACCCAGAAGTCTATAAACAGCTGACGGATCTCCCGACCGCTTCTCCACTTCATATCTTCTCGGTCACTCCTTTGCCTCTGTCAGGTCGGTCCTTGCCTGTCGGGCGTTTCGAAGCACGTCCTCCACATCCTGACCGGGGAACGTCCCGTCCCTGTAAATCCATCGTCCCCTCGAAAGGGTCCCTTTCACGTCGGCCGACGACCCGGCATACACCAGATACATCCCCAGGTTGTCACCGTCCAGACCGACATACTGAGGACGGTCAAGATCCACGATCATGAGATCAGCGTCCCATCCCGGCCGAATTCGACCGGAGCGAGGAAAACCGAGGGCTCGATACCCCCCATAGGTGGCCGCCTCCAAAACCTGGGCGGCTGTGACGGTTGTGGGGTCCTGGTTCACCCCTTTGTGAATCAGGGCCATGGATCGCATCTCATTCCACATGTCCAGCCGGTTATTACTGGCTGCTCCGTCGGTCCCCAAAGCCACAGAGACCCCAGCGTCGATCCATCCGGGAACCGGCGCAACACCACTTCCCAACTTCAGGTTGCTCCCCGGATTATGGACCACGGTGACGCCATAGTTGACAAGAAAGTTGAGTATATCGTCGGGGATCCATACACCGTGAGCCAAAATAAGCCCGGGTGTGTCCAGTAACCCCGAACGTTCCAGATACTCCAGAGGCTCGCATCCCAGCTCGTCCCGCAGGTATCCCAGCTCCCACTGAGCCTCCAGGAAGTGAATGTGAACCGAAAGTCCCCGATTTCTAGCCAGATCGGTAATCTCCCGAAGGGCGTTCATCGGTACCGTGTATGGAGCGTGGGGGCCCATCTGAACCGTGATGTCAGGATCGTCCTTAAAGACGTCCGCCAGTTCCACGCCCTCTGTGATTTTGTGTGCATCGCCGCCCACGATACCCCGACACAGGCCACACCGCATCCCAGCGTCTCTGGCAGCTTGGCCCACCTGGTCCATCTCAAAATACATATCTCCGAAACAGACCGTTCCTGTAGACGCCATCTCCAACAGGGCTGACCGAGCCCCCCAATAGATCCTCTCAGGGGTCAGTCGAGCCTCAACGGGCCAGATACGCTGTTCGAGCCACTCCATAAGGGGACGCTCCTCCCCCAGCCCTCGGAGGAGAACCATGGCGGCATGAGTGTGACAGTTCACCAGCGCGGGAAGGACCGCTATCCGTCCTCGTCCGTCAAATACCTGGTTGCCCTCGAGGGTACCCGGAGCATCTACCGCCTTGATGCACCCGTCCTGGATCAGGACATCCCCTCGGTTCCCTTGATCCATGGAGCCATCCAGAAGCCAGACATCCCTCAGAAGGAGGGACACTTCACTCTCTCCAGTCACTCATATAGGCGGTCTGGGCCTCGGTCATCTCATCCAGTGAGATATCCAGAGACTCCAGTTTAGTCGTCACAACGAACCGATCCACATCGGCTGGCACCGGGTACAGTTTAGGCTCCATCTCCCCGTAGTGTCTGTAGACGTAGAGCGCCGAGAGAAGTTGAAGGGCAAAGCTCAGATCCATAATCTCGATGGGGTGACCATCGCCTGCGGCCAGATTCACCAATCTCCCCTCGCCCAGGAGGTAGAGTCGTCGGCCATCGGGCATACGATAACAGGTCACGTTGGGACGAACCTCGAAACACTCCTGAGCAGCCTCGGCAAGATCTGTCTTCGATATCTCCACGTCAAAATGACCGGCGTTACCCAGAAGAGCACCGTCCTTCATGAGTTTTACGTGACGGGCCGAGATAACATCTACGTTTCCCGTCAGGGTCAGGAAAATATCTCCCAGCGGAGCTGCCTGATCCATAGTCATCACGTTATGACCATCCATCAAGGCCTCAAAAGCCTTGTGAGGATCGATCTCCGTCACGATCACTCGGGCACCAAGGGCCTGAGCTCTCATCGCTACCCCTCGGCCACACCAGCCGTACCCTGCTACCACCACAGTCTTTCCGGCGATGAGGTTGTTAGTGGTTCGCATCACACCGTCCCATACCGACTGGCCCGTTCCGTACCGATTATCAAAGAGATATTTGCTATCTGCGTCGTTGACCGAGATCATCGGGAATGGAAGAACCCCCTGGCGTTCCATGGCCTTGAGGCGTTTCACTCCCGAGGTCGTCTCCTCAGAGCCGCCGCGTACGGTACCGATCAAATCTTTTCTCTCGTTCAAAAGAGTTGCGATCAAGTCAGCTCCATCGTCGACAATCACCTCGGGGTCACAGCTGAGTACGTCCCGGAGGTAGCCCAGATATGCCTCTGGAGCCATACCCCGATGGCTGAAAACATGGATACCCTCCGTGACCAAGGCAGCACAGACATCGTCCTGGGTAGATAAAGGATTGCTTCCGGCAGCGTACACCCGCGCTCCCAGACGGTGAAAAGTGCGGAGAAGACAGGCTGTCTTCGCCTCAAGATGAAGACAGGCAGCCAGACGAACCCCTGCCAAAGGCTGCTCGTCTCGGTATCTTTCCTCAAGAGACGACAGGACCGGCATGTACTGCCAAGCCCAACGAAGTTTTTCCTGTCCCTTAGGGGCTAGCTTCATATCCGCGATAAAAAAGTCCTTCATCGTATACTTCCTCCTTCAGGCAACTACACATTGCCCGTAATGCAAGTGGCAATTGAGTCTTCATAGGGTGGGCGCAAGACACCCGCTTCGGTCACTATAGCGGTTATGTTCCCCGCTGGTGTCACATCAAAACCGGGATTCCACACCGAAACCGACGAAGGGAGCATGGAGTGCCCCCATGGACGGCGTATCTCCTCCCCTGACCGTTCCTCGATCGGGATAGTCTCTCCCGAGGGTAAAGACAAATCCATGGTACTCAGAGGAGCCGCTACGTAAAAAGGCACTTCGTGGGCTTTGGCGACCAGGGAAAGAGAGTAGGTCCCGATCTTGTTGGCTGTATCGCCGTTGGCAGCGATACGGTCGGCTCCGACGATCACGGCGTGAATCTCCCGGGTCCTCATGAGCCAGGCCGCCATCCCATCGGTTATCACCGTCACATCGAACCCATCCTCCATCAACTCCCACGCAGTCAGCCCCCCCTGAAACCTGGGTCTGGTCTCGTCGGCATAGATCGTGATATTCTTTCCCGCCTCGGCACAGGATCGGAGAACACCCAAGGCTGTGCCCCAGCCAGCGGTGGCGATGGCTCCGGCGTTACAATGAGTGATCACGGTTGCTCCATCGGAAATCAGGGACTCGCCATGCGCGCCGATGGAGCGATTGACACGTCTATCCTCCTCATGGATTGCCACAGCTTCCTGAAGCATTCGATCAGATGAGACGCCCGAACGGACTAATGCGTCCATACGATCCAATACCCATCGGAGGTTCACCGCCGTCGGTCGGGTCGCCATAAGACGATCCCGTGCACGGAAGAGATCCTCTCCCGCCATAGCAGCAAGGGCCATCCCATAGGCAGCGGCAACGCCGATGGCAGGGGCTCCTCGAACCGCCATGGACCGAATCGCCTCGGCCACATCCTGGCAGGAACGACAGAGGATCCGGGACACATTCCAAGGGAGCCGGCGCTGATCGAGAATGGACAGCTCACCGGAACACCATATCATCGTCTCAGGAACCATAGGCCCTCCCCTCTCTTGGCTCAACGGTATCCACAACACACAGAGCCGTTCCGTCGGAGAAGCCCAGAGACAGACGAGCTCCGGGCTCAAGGTCGGCGGTTCTGATCACGGGCTTCCCCTCGTTGTCCTGACAGGCGACATAGCCCCGTCCCAGAACGGCCAAGGGAGACAGCCCGTCCAGAACGGCGGAGAAGCGGCTCAGCTCCGATGCAGCCAACTCCACAGTCCGACGAGCGCCAGAGAGAAGCAGCTGGGCCATATGGTCGACCTTTTGACGGTCAGTGTCAATTCGTCTCTCCACGATTTGAGGCATAGCAGAAGCCGTTCGAGCCAGCCGTTGGGCCGCCATCGTCACATCTTCCTCCAGGACTCGTTTGAGACGAGCAGCTTTCTGATCCAGCAAGAACGTGACGGCAAGTCGATCAGGACTGATGAGTTCCGCCGCCTCCGATGGAGTGGCAGCTCGACGATCGGCGACCATGTCCGACAAGGTCTCGTCGATCTCATGGCCGACACCGACCACCACGGGTACAGGACAACGCGCAATAGCCCGAATCACATCTTCCTGATCGAAAGGGTTCAGGTCGCCTCGACTGCCTCCCCCTCGAACCAGGAGCACTCCGTCGACATCAGATATCAGGACCTGTTCCAAAGCCCGAACGATCTCGTCGGGCGCCTCGGCCCCTTGAACCAGAGCGGGGATAAGCACCAGTTCAACCCAGGGGCAGCGGGAACTCATGACAGCAGCAACATCTCGAAGGGCAGCCCCAGTCATAGAGGTCACGCAGGCGATCTTCTCCGGAAAAGCAGGAAGGGCCCTCTTTCTTTTCGGGTCAAATAACCCATCATCCATGAGCTTCTGCCTGAGCTCCTCCCTGGCTCGGGATGCTGCTCCCTGTCCCAGAGGGAAAAGGCGCCGAGCGTACAGTTGATAGATACCCCGCTGAGGGTATGTCGAAACCCGACCGCCGACAACCACATGATCGCCGGGACGAGGCCAGCGGATCACGTTTGAGGCATCCGAACGAAAGAGCACCCCGGCGATTCTGCTCTCTCGACCAGCTAAGGTGAAATAACAGTGACCGCTGGTATGATGCTTCAACTCGACGATCTCGCCTTGAACAGCCACCTTGGACATCCCAAGACAGGACTCAACGGCCTTTTTGATCCTCTTGGACAGACCGTCGACGTCCAGGATGCCTGACTCAGGTGTGCTCATGAAAAACCTCAGGTAAAGTGCGGAGGATCTTGCCCAGAACCCCGTTGACGAACCGTCCCGATTCGTCCGTCCCGAAAGACTTCGCCAGCTCGACCGCTTCGGATATCGCGACAGGGACGGGGACGGATCGGGCTAAAATGGCCTCATAGAGGGCCATCCTGATGACCGATCGATCCACAGCCACCATTCGGTCACTTCTCCAGCCCACGACGTTTTGATTGATCATGTTGTCGATCTCGCGCAGATGATTCATAACCCCGTGAACCAATGTCTCCACCGTCTCCCGAAGCCCTTGATCGTCCTCGTAAGGAAACAGATCCAGAGCCTGAGCCGGATCTGTTTTTTTCGTCATATCCAAAGCATAGAGAATTTGAAGAGCGAGCTCCCGAGCTCGACGTTTCTTGTGATGAATCCCCTTGGCCTTCAATCGATCATCTCCTTGAACAAGTTGACGATTCGGTTATAGAAACCTCTCCCCGTCTCGGAGCGAACGGCGATACAGCCAACATACCCCAGAGATCCAAACAACAGGCACCAGGAAACACCCGATAGGCCAAGACGCCACAGGGCCGCAATAGACGAACAGAGAACGCCCCAAAACCACGGAGATTCGAAAAAATCCCCGCTGGGTTCCGATTCCTCATCGGACGTTCGTTTCCAGGAAACAGAGCTCTCAAGGCCTAAAGACGCCAAAGACTCGACGAGATTTTGGGAGATCACATCCCTATCGTAGGAGACAGACTCATCAACGAGCAGCGATATTAAAAACTGGTCCTGCGCATCCAGGTACTCCACGTCCCGGCAGGAAAGCCCCTCGAGAAGGCACGTCTCGACAAAGGCCTTCAGTCCCAGGGTGGATACCCAGATTCGACCGTCCCGGTGCTCTCTCCATTTGACATACACCTGTAGCTTCCGCCTCCTATTGACAAAGGGTCGGCTCGAATCCGAGCCGACCCTCAATCGTCCTCGTGATCTCCAGGAAGGTGGCCATCCGGTCCCACTGTTTCAATGGTAAGATCGGCATCCAAGGCCTCGTCCCCAACGATTTGAGAAACCTCGGGCTCCGGTGTGGGATCGTTGAAATAAATCCCCTGAACGTAGATATTGACCCCCTTAACGGCGTATCCTGTCGTCCTCTCCAGGTCGTTCTTCACCTTTTCCTGCACATCCCATGCCAGATCAGGAATACGAAGACCGTAGCGAACCACAAGAAAAGCATCAACCGAGATCGAAGGATTCTCCCCTTCGTCGACGGCGACCTTCACCCCTTCGGTCACCTTGCGCCCCAGTCCCAACTTTGACCCAATACCCGATGTGGCAGGCTGAATACCTGGAACTCGCCGCAGAGACTGACGAGCCAACTCCGTAATCACATCCTCCGATATATGAACATGACCCTGAGTGCCTGTGTTCTCCCGTTCTGGGTCGTCCACCGCCCGGTCAAGCCCCATACTCTGGGATTCAGCCGTTTGATTGAACTCGTCCATGGATTATTCCTCCTCCAGCTCCACCTCAGATGGCAGGAATGAGCGTTTACACCCTGGACACTGGATCATCTCTCCGTCCTCAAATATCTCTGAACAGCAGTAAAACACGGTAGAACAGGCGGGACAGATAATGGAGCGACAGGGAGCCTCCTCCATCTCTCCAGATCCTTCGTCCGTAGCATAAAGCTGCTGGCTCCAGATATCTTCCAAGGATTCAAGTTCCTCACCCAGATCCTCGCAGTAATCCGCAAGATCCTCCAGGTCCTCCGTTGCAATAACGAGGGAGTCGGCCTGTTCGTCCAGTTGATCCGCCAAGGCGTCCAAGGCATGAACGATAGCACCGTAGAGAACCCGATCGTACTCATCTTCCGGTGGTCTCCCTTTGAGCAGCCCTTTGACATAGGCGATTCTCTCTCTGGCACTCATCGTTCCACCTCCAATTTCGTTTGTAGTAACTATGAAGGAAAATTACTTCTTAGCCCGTTCCAGATAGGCGCCGGTTCGAGTATCGACAACGATATCCTCGCCGTTCTCGACAAACATCGGAACCGTCACTGTCAGACCTGTCTCAGTCGTGGCTGGCTTGCCACCACCGGAGGCCGTATCCCCCTTGAAGTTAGGCGATGTCTCAATGATCTTCAACACTACGCTGTTTGGCAGATCGATGCCCATGATACGCTCCCCGTACATCTGAAGGGTCACCTCCAGATTATCGGTGAGATAGCTCACTGTGCGGCTCAACATATCGCTGGACAGATAAATCTGATCATAGTTGACCATGTCCATAAAAACGTAGCTCTCACCGTCCTGATAGAGAAACTGAGCGGGACGCTCATCGAAAATGATACGATCAAATTTCTCGCCAGAGCGAAAAGCGTTTTCGATGATAGTGCCGGTATCAAGGTTTTTGAGCTTGGTCTTGATCACCGCACCCCCTCTGCCCATCTTGTGGTGCTGAAACTCAACGACCTCCCAAAGGCCGTCCTGCCATACTATTTTAATTCCTGGATAAAACTTGCTCGTATCCACTACCTGTGCCATGGGTTACCTCCCTTGTAGATATTCAGTCGTAACCCGTTTATCATACGGACCGCTGACGGTCTCTGTCAATGCCCATGGGAAAAGATATCTTTTTAGGGTACCTCTAAAAAATAACATCCGAGTCTTCCAGTCTCTCATCCTCAGGTCGTTCCACCAGAGCCCTGTCTCGCCCAGACATAGTTTTGACCTGCCGGCTCCGTAGCGTCGCCTCGAAGAGCACATTCTATGCCCTCTCGGCTTGGGGCGACATCCGCCTCGCCCCAGTCGATACTTCACGACGGCAAGTCAAAAATACGAACCTCGAATGGGTTCCGTCGAAATGACCTGAGGCAAGTTTCTCAGTTTTTAGAGGTTCCCTTTACAGATCCCATTTCTCCACAGCCCCCTCCTTGATATCGAGAATATAGGGGATAACCACCATGACAACCTCGGAGCGGTTGTCTTTTTTTCTGGACGACCGGAACATCTCACCCAACAGGGGAAGATCGCCAAGCACGGGAATCTTAGTCGTAACCGTCGAATGGGTCTCGCTGAAAAGTCCCCCCACGACGAAAGGTTCGCCGTCTTTTACCCGAACCGAGGTATTTACGTTTCGTTCGCTGGTCTCAGGAACCTCAATGTCCCGACCACCGCTCCGCCAGCGAAGGATATCTCCTGTGGATATGGCCAGTTCTACGGATATAATGCCGTCCCGTCCCACCACAGGAGTGAACTCCAGCTGAGGCCCTACCTCCTCGTCAGCGTATGTGGGGTTGCCTGCATCGTCTTTACCTGAGACGTATTTGTATTTTTTGACCAATTTGATGGATGCCTTGGAGCCGCTCAGGGTCACCACCGACGGGTTAGCGAGAACCTTAGCCTTATTTTCAGTAACGAGAGCCTTAAGACCAGCATCCAGAAGTCGAATAGTTCCTATTCCGATATCAGGTACCTTCAGTTCTTGAGGAAAATTATATGCGTTCGGATCCTTAGTGTAAAAATACCCCCCTGCAGCGTCATTAGGATCGGTACTCAACCACCAATGCTTGTATACAGCGTTCAGGAGAGCCTCCAGCTTATCCGATGCCTCGTCGTTAATCTCGACGATCCGGGCACGAAGCATCACCTGAAGTCCTGGATGATCCAGGGTTTGAAGAACACGCTCCACCTCCCGAAGCTGTCCCTCTGATGCTTTGACGAAGACTTGACGCAGACGCTCGTCCACGGTGATCTTGTCCTTCGCCACACCTGTAAGGGGGGCCAGAGTATCGGGGAGAGTCTTCATGTCGGCGTAGGCCACGTGGAAGCCCCTGGTCTTCACCTCTCCTGTTGCCTTGGAGACTCCCTCGGGAGTGCCGATAATCAGCGTCCGCCCCAACTTGGCATATGTCAGGCCGTAGGAGCGCATGAGATAGCCGAAAACTTCCTTGAGAGGAGCGTTTTCAAATTTCATCGTCACCATCGAAGATTGAGCGACTGAGGGATCCAGAAGGATGTTCATGTTCATCATCTCACCGACCATTCGGAAAACGTCCTGCAGGTCGGCATCCCGAAAGTCGATGGTGATCTTTTTTGTGGTTTGGAAGGGGTCAGAGGAATCCACAGCCGGAACTGTAACTGGCTTTTTGTATGGTCCGTCCTGAACGGGAGCTCGCCTTGCTCGAAGTTCAACGGTATACCGGTTCGACGGAGAAACTCCGACGATCTTCTTGACGACAAGCTCCTCCTCTGTCACGAGCCGAAGTCGAAGACCTCCCTTGACGTTCTCTATGGATATTTTCTTCAGGAGTGGCAGAGAGTACTCTCGGGACCACTCAGACGACGGGATTAGCGTATCCCGAAAAAAGAAATCCAAAAAACCCGGGCCACTGGCTACAACTTCCGGCAGGGGCATGTCGGTACCTCGGATTGTCAGGGACAAGCGATCGGCTCCCGCCTGTTGAGGCAGCAAACCTGAGATCGACGGGAGGTCCGTGGCCGGAAGCGGATCGGACGACCCCCAGGCCATAGACACGATTGATACCAGGATAATAAGACTACAGATCATTGCTTTTTTCTTCACGTTGTCCCGTCCTCCTCTGTTCTACTACTTTATTGCTGATCACAGCTCCACAGGCACCGATACAGGTTTACCCCGCCATCGAAAGACAATTTTTTTAGCCCGTATAGAAAGGAAACGCCCCTTTCCTCCCGAGAAAGAGGTCCCCTTACGAACTACGATTCCCTGTCCCACTCCGTCTATATCGACAACGGCCGCTGCCTTGCCAGGCATGACCATAACTGCTCTCACGACCACCAAAGGAGGAAGGGCCTCCAAATCGGCAGCAGAGGGCTCAGGCGTGGCCAGGGGGAGGTCACTGGGGCTCCTCAGTTTGGCCAGGGGGTTCCGTTCGATGGACAAAATATGCTCCGCAAGGTTCTGACTATCCCGACGTCTGGCCAGAATACCTTTGTAGATTGAGGCCTTGGTCTCCAAGGCCTCCCGTTCCTTGGTCACTTTTTTGAATTGGACCGGGGGCAGGTGTTTTTCCGGTGTCGTCACCACGTTTTGCATCTGGTAGAAAGCGAATCCACTGCCAGCCAGGGTCCCGATCATCAACAGAGCCATGAAAAAACGAAAAATCCGGGACGAGGACGATGGGTCCTCAAAAATAAAGTACAACAATCCCTCGTCGTTACCATCATAGACGCTTCTCATGACATTATCTCCCGGTCACGGTCTCCAGGACGATATCGCCCCGGACAAAGTTCCCCTCATGTTGGGAGAGGACCAGATGCTGAACCCGCAGGGCTATGCTGAGCTTTCGCCAATCAGCCAGGGTTCGGATAAACCCCTCGTAGGGGCCCTCAAAGCTGATCTTGACACCCTTACTAGGATGAAGATCGTCGGTAGTCACCGTTCCTTTTGTCTCATCGATCAATCGGGAGAGCATCCCGTTGATCGTGAGCTGTTTTTGGACGAGAGAGAAGAGGTTCACATCGTTTACGGGGACGTCAAGAGTACGAGCTTCTTCCAGAGCTCCCAGAATTTCCTTGTAGTTCTTGATCCGACGTTCGGTGAGCAGCACATGCCGTTGCTGAAGCTCCTTTTGGTGCCTTAACTGATCCAGCTCAGCACGAGAGATCTTCACTTCTCGTGAGAGGACCGTCGCTCCCACCAACAGGGCTAGAGGCAACAGGAGAAACCCCGACGCCAGAAGCCATTTCGACCTCATGTTCACGGTGCAGCCGCCTCCTTCTTCGTAATATTGGAGCCCAGGGAACAAACGAGCCGGAACTCCACCAGGCTTTCATCATCCACGGTGACCCGTCGCGTATTGGGGAAACCAACCTGGCTGATCACCGGCGACTGCATTAAACCTGTAGCGAAGAGGACCACGTCGTTCTCGTTGTACGAAAAGCCGGTGAACCTAGTCTCCCCGGCTCGTGCCTCAAGGGATTCAAGCCAGACTCCGTCAGGCAGGGATAACTCAAGCTGTTTGAATATCTCAAGCAAAGGCAGATCACTCCCTAACAGTGTGGTCGTAACGTCCATCAGAGCTTCTTTCTCCCTCAGCTTCTCCAGTTCTTTGTCCAGCTTCTTTCCTTGAACCATAAGCACCTGCTGTTCCAGGCGAACAGCGTCCTTTTCATGAGAGAGAGAACGAAATTGGAAGAGACCAAAAGCCACAGTCCCCAGCCCTACCAGGACAGTTATAAGACAGAGCCCGAAGCCAAGAACATATCGTGGGCGACCGATGGTCCATCCCTTTTTATCGACGGTTTTGTACTCCTCGGGTAAAAGATTGATTTTTATCATATCATATCCCTCACAGCCAGGCCCACCACGGCCTCGGAATCGCCAGGCTCATCGGGAGCTCCTGAGATAGACCAGTTATTCCAGGGATCGGCAACGTGGACGTCCATCTGAAACTGCTGTTCAAGCCGGGGCGTCACGTGGTCCTTGAGAGATCGATCCCCGGCAAAGACGATGCCGCCAATCTGAATATGGCGGAAGAGGGTTTTTATGTAGTTGACGGTGGCCTGGATCTCGCTGATGAGACGGGTGATAATTGCGTCCACCGATCCGGCACCGGGGGCAAAAGGAACCGCCCGATAGAAGAGACAGCTCTCCTGATAGCCGATGACGATCTGTATGGCGTCAGAGGACACGACCAGCAGCAAAGACCCCTTGTCCTGGAGCGGGAACCCCTTCATAGTCGCTCGAAATATCGCTGTGCTGTTCGGTTCAACGGCCGACAGCGGAATATCCATAAGACTTGCCGCATCGAGAAGAGGTTGAATCCTCTCCTGCCGGACCGACACCACCAAAAGGGGAGAGAGCTCGGATGGAGGACCGGGAAGATCTATAGGGGCCACGTCGTATAACGCCTCCGAGGCCGGGTACGGGAAGTGCTTCTCGAACTCCCAGAACAGGGCCTCCTTGGCCATGGCGAGTTCCATGGCAGGCATTTCAATGTTACGCATCATCACATCCCGGGATGGAATTCCCAGAGCCACCGGGCACGAGAAACCTCCGATTCTGCCGGAAAGTTCCTTGATCGCATCAACGGCTGCCGAGACGTCCACCAGGGATTCCTGGTTCATCGCTGGTTTTGGGTAGGAGACAAACTGATATTGGACGACCGACGGGAAGCGCCCCTGAGCTTCAAGCTCAAGATAATACAGACCGCCGGCCATAAGGGTCAAGCCGGCACGGGATTTACTTTTCTCCTTTGTTTTCCATAGCATAAGAGCGTGACCTCCGTCGTCGTGATCAGAGCCTGTCGCTCCCTTGTCTGGGAGCGACAGGTTCTAATGAAATCTATGCCAATACAGGGACCGAAGAAGCAGAGAGGAAGAGGCGGGGCCGGAGACCTCGGGGAGCTCCATGGAGATCACAGCTCCCGATGGATCGGTCTTTGTCTTTTGCTCCTGAAGAACCGCATCGTTCTTTTCCACTCTCTTCTCGGTGGGGTTTTGAACACCCAGATATATCTTGTTGCCTGTGGCCTGAATACCGGTAATCTTGATACCCGGTATCTCATGATACCTGGCGTTCGACGTCCATTTGCCCTCGCCGCTGAAGGCATCCATGAAGTACAACCGAGAGACACCCGGGTTACAGGGGTTACCCGTAGGATCCTCCCTGAACGTAGCAGCGATGTACAACCCTCGGTGCAGCTTGGGACGAGCGCTCACCGTCTCGTTCGTTGCCAAGTGGAGGAACCAGCCCTTCCTCTTGGAAGTGCCTCCACTACCGATAAGCTGTTCCAGATCGGACCTCCTCATCACTTTATCTTCGGAGTCGGGAAAAGCGAAGAGGATGTTAGACGGCGCAGTCGTCCCCCGAACACAGAGTTCCTTATCGTCTCCGGTGGCACCGAAAATCCACAGATTACCCGCCACGTCGCGCCCCAAGTCAACCTGTTGCGCTAAAGGTGGGGGGGAGGACCCGCCGATACCGAGATCGGCGACCTTTCGAACTGGCATGATCTCCTCGGGAACGATACACCAGACCTGTCCTTTGGAGTCACCCACATAAGCGGTATCGATCTTCAGGTACTTTCCCAGAGTGGTTTGAGCTAAAACCGACGGGGTCGCTAGGACCTCACCCATATCAGAATGAGTAAAGGCAGCATCAACAGAACCATCATCGGCTCTTATGGCATATACGGCTCTGCCTCCTCGATCGCCGCTATGGAGGAATGTAATCGAACCGTCAGCTTCGGGGGGATTTTTAAGACCTGCACCAGCACCAAAGAAAGCGACCCAAGAAGGGGCACTCTGATGGCCGAACCACCCGATAAAGGGCTTACCGATCACACGTCGCAAATCGGGGAGCCGGTTCGAACTCGTTACCAAAGGCCCCTGAACAAGGGAAGCCCCAAAAGTGGTTCCTCTCCACCACAGATCGGAATTTGTCGCGGTGAAATTATTGCCATCGTAGACAAAACTATCCCTGGCCCAGAGGAATCCGGGCTTGGTCGGATCGGTCACGTCCAAAGCATAGAGCCCGGTACCACCGTAGCCCAGAGACCCCAGCAGGATCGTTCGATAACTGTTTATCGTTCCGGTCATCTTTACGTCCTCAGCGACAATGGGCCCTGCCAGGAGATATACAGAACAACCGTTGTTCTCACTTCCCGGGGAACCGATCAGTCTCCTCATCCGTCCGTTATGCAGGACATTAGGAGGGACGACCCCCCAGAGTTCTGAGCCATCCTGATCTGCAAAACAGTGGACAATGCCGTCGTTCCCCTGCGAATAGATCACCGTATCCCGATCTCGATGATCCCACGCAAATTGAGTAAAGTCGCTGTCTGATCGGATCCCCGGCGGAGGTCCAAGACGGAGCAGGCCTCCCTTGTAGGCATCCAGCAGGGGGTGAGGTCTGGTGGATGAACTTGCCCAGTCTCCACCACGAACCCACCGGACAAAAGCTATATCCTGCGAGACCGGTACACCTGCCGCATTGGCGATAGCCTGAGCGGAGGCAGGAGTAGCATCGAAGGGAGAGAGATTCTTCGATACAGGCGTTCCTCCCGACCCCGTCCATTGAGGGTACAAGATCACTCGATTCTCCCAGCCCTGCGCCAGGATTCCAGCCTCAGCGTCCCAGATTTCAATCGTCTCGTAGGTATAATCCCCGCTTGTGGCACCGGGGCCCGTGGCTTCCTTCTTGATGTAGCGTTTTTTGTAGAGGTTCCCCGGCCACGCGCCGTTGGACAAAGGAACGCAGGACAAAGAGTAGACCACGTCCCCTGAGGCATTGACCTTGTCTGTATTCACCAGAGGAGCCGCGCCCGATGAGGCCCCACTTTTATTGATGGTCCTGAAGATCGACTGAAAGGCTTGTAACAAACTTTCGGTATCCGATGCCTTAAACGCCGCTGCATGTTCAGGAATTGTGGTATCAACCTCCCAGGCCCGCCCCTCATAGGCCATGTCATGTAAGGTCCTCATCAGACTATCACTCTGAGTCAGACCAATAACGAAGGTCCGAATGGGTTCATCGACAGGACCGTACGGCGTGGTCCATGAGCTGTATGCGTTGTAGGCACTCTGTACCGCATCTTCGGGATGGTTCGTATAACTG
Source organism: Dethiosulfovibrio peptidovorans (assembly GCA_002748665.1). Taxonomy (NCBI): domain Bacteria; kingdom Thermotogati; phylum Synergistota; class Synergistia; order Synergistales; family Dethiosulfovibrionaceae; genus Dethiosulfovibrio; species Dethiosulfovibrio peptidovorans. The sequence goes on from PDTB01000017.1 coordinate 103,170, forward strand.
TCCTGACCGTCGGTGAGAACGATCAACCAGCTCTGCTGGCAGGGATAGCAAATTTGGCTTTTGAGGTATCCCGTGGCCGTCTCATTGCTGTCATTTCTATATATGGACGAGGCCAGGGGTGTCGCTCCGTTGGCCCGAAGCTCGGGATTATTGCCGTTTTCCCAGCCATCGATCAGGGAGAGAAGACGATACCACTGGTTTGAATTGGTCAAAGCGTCGGGTACACCGAGTTGAAAATCCCCGGCGTTGTACTGGAAGGGCGGTATTCTCCCAAAAGGAACTCGTAATCTTGCTGTTCTTACACTCGTATCATAGGACCAAGAGACAAAATACTTGTTGGAATCGCCATATGGGTACCCTCGATACCAATGTGCTCTGGAGGGGCCTTTCCACTGATAATACGTGGCGACACCCACGTTAAGCCCCTCCACCAGCGACGGATCGGTAAAAATATACCAGAGGGCCTTCTTGAGAGCGTACATTCGACTATCGTTGGGAACCAGCTGTTCGGTCTTATGCAGCTCTCCGTTCGGATCTCCTGCCTGAGGCAGGTAGCGGTATGTACAGGGCGTGTAGTAGTTATACGGATTTGCGATATCGTTGTTCGAAGAGTTGAGGTCCCGTCCGTAATAGATCTGCCAAAGGTTTCGATACTTCCACGGATGGCTTCCATCGCCCCAGCATCTATCACCATGCAACATGGAAAACGCCATTGAGCCGCTGGTATCCAGAAGAAGGAGGACGTTCGAGACCACCGGGTTAGTGTACTCCTTGGGGATATTCTTCAATATACTGGGGAGAACCGGGTCAGACCAAGCTGCCACTCGGGGGAGGAGGGATCCTCCCAGAACAAGGACTCCGACCAAAAGGGCGGTCAGAACCCGACGTGAAAATCGTTTATTTGCCATCGGAAGCACCTCCTCAGAACCATCTCTGAATAACCTGTTCCAGGGTTACAACATGACCTTCGCCATCGTCTACCCTGGTTCGAACCATATATGTCAGCCTTCGTTGACCCAGTTGTGCCTGATTTTGTGCGACCACCGAAAAACCCGGGGGCTGGGGCTGGGTGAGATCTTGATATTGGGGCGGAATGTTGGGCAGGGGAGTGAGACCGTTGTGACGGTACACCAGATCATAGAGCACGGTCAACGCCGAGTTTTTTTGGGAATTAGTGCGCGTTACCGCCATGTCTCCGGAGATTCGGGCAGCCAGGACATCGAAGGGGACGTCGTCTGACGTATCATCCCACTGGGAGACGAAACCGTCGCCCTCCTTGTTTCGTGGAACCCGACCGGCGTCCAGCTCGGTATTGAGGCGGGCCACCATGCGCTCTATTTCAGAAAGTCCCAGACTGTAGGCGTCCATTCGGCGCAGCTCCCGGATGGTGGAGGAGCTGCGAAGATCCACCAGATAAAAGGCCGTGCCCACCAGAGCCGAGCCCACGAGAAGGAGCACCAGCACCATGGGCAGAGCGAGACCCGGGCGTCTCATTGGTTTCGGGCCCTCCATGTGCCGACGGAGAGAACAAGTCTGTGATTATAGTCGGTCGAGACTGGAACGTCCTGGGACCGAGGCCAATTCACGGGAGCCTGAAGGGTTGGATCACAGGCATCGTCGCCCCGAGTAAGCACCGACACTCGAAGCACGTTGCCCGGCAGTCTCTCGAAGTAGATCTTCTCCACGCCACGAACCACCGGCTGAGCAGGGCTCATGTTATCCGCCACATAGAGGACGTCGTTCTGCACGTAGACATCCATGGTCCGCAGAAGTATCAAAGGGTCAGAGCAGGCAGTGGTGATGGGCACAGGCCCCCTATAGCTGGCATGTATCGATCCAGCCGTGGGAGAGGAAAGTTTTGCGGGATAACGAACTGAGGGGAAACTCCCATATCTGCGATATGCCGTGCTCACGTCCGGGACATCTGTACCCAACAGAGGGACGATGACCATCGCCCCGGGGAGCAGATCCACCATAGCGGAGGTCTCCTTTCGAAGGGCCACGCCATAGACCAATCGAAGCTCAGCTCCTGAAAGGCTGCCCCGATTCACGACGTTCATGGGTAACGTCCATCCGGGCTTTCCCAGGTTCGAATCAGCTGCAAAGGCCGCCGCGAATCGGTCAGGCGAGGATGGGACGCCCCACCCACACGCCAGGATAGCTGGTTCCAGGATGGAGAAGACCATCTGCCCCCGCTCCAAAGCCGTGGTGTACTGGGACGACTGATCGAAATTATCCATAAATGTGTATAAAAACGTCGTGGAGACCCCACCCAATATACCGACGATGATGAGAGCTATGAGCAGCTCCACGAAGGTGAGACCCCGTCTCATCCTCACCATGGTGCCACCCCCTCCCGGACCGAGGCCGGGCCGTAGTCCCGGCCCAGACTCAGGGTCTTGGGACCCCGAACTCCCTGCCAGGCCACGTCCATCGACACGGTCCACAGGTCTGCTCCCTGGGGAGTCACTGTCCTGGTCCAGGCGTACCCCCGTTCAGAACCGGAGATGGAGCCCCCCGTTAAGGACTGGGGCTCCACCTCCTCAAGCCGGGCCATAGCGACGGCAGTCGCCCTCTCCTGCTCCAGGTCATTCACCATGAGTCTGGTGGTGACCACCGGAACGGTGGCCAGACCAAACAGGCAGATAGTCAGGATGACCACGGCGATAAGAACCTCAACGAGGGAGAAAGCGGACCGTCTCATGGCAAAAGAGTATTAAACTTTTCCCGCTTACTTCACGACCATGAGAACGTTGGTGCCGGTGGAATATACCACTCCAGCGGCATCCTGACAGAGGCCTGATTTTCCTGCCATGTCGGCCAAGGCCGTCTGAACACCCCCGACGGCATAAGCGTTGGCTAAAGCAACCTGGATGTATATATCGCCCCCTGCAGTACCCGCAACGAAGGAGTAAGTCAAGTCGGGGTCTCCAGTCAGATCTCGGTCGATGTAACTATCGAGCTGGGAACCGATCCCCCCGATCGTCGGCCAGTTGTTGTTGTCAGCGTAATACAGGAGAGCTGCTGCTTTGATGGTACGAAGGTTGCTCACGATCTTGGTGGCGTTGGCCTTGTCGGTGCTGCTGCCTGCGACGAGCAGCATCGCACCGGCCAGAATGCCGATGATGATGATGACGATGAGGAGCTCGACAAGGGTGAATCCACGGGACTTACGCGCCTTTCTGATGAAACTGTTCATGATGGTACCTCCTAAAAAAATAATAATATATAGATGGTTCTGCTCATCGCCCCCCCAGGGGGGCGTGATGCACTAAGATATTATAGCACAGTCTGAAGATATTATAGCATAGTCTGAATGGCTGTGACGATCGGCGAGAAGATAGCCATGGCCACCGCTCCCACGACCACGCCGACGAAGACGATCAGTACTGGCTCAAGAATGGACGTAAGACGCTTGATGGTCTCGTCCAGCTCCATCTCGAACCAGTCGGCCACCTTGGCCAGCATATCGTCCACCTGACCGGTCTCCTCCCCCACACGAAGCATATGGGCCACCATGGGAGGGAAAATTTTGATCCCCCGAGCGGTCTCACCCAGCCCCCGGCCCTTTCGGGCAGCGGCCTCCAGGTCGTCGAAGGCTGTCTGAAAGACCACGTTGCCTGCTACGTCTCCGGTCATATCCAGAGCCTGAAGGATGGGGATCCCCGAGTGGGTCAAGGACGAGAGGGTACGGGTCGTCCGGGCGATGCAGGCCTGAAAAAGGAGCCCGCCGAAGACCGGAAGCCTGAGCTTGACCCGATCCATAAAGGGTCTGGTGGGGGTCCACCTCGCCAGAAAAACGATGATTCCCACCAGAATCAGCGTCGCAACGAGCAGGATAGGCCAGTTTTCGGCAGACCAGATCCCCACTGCAAAGAGAATCTTGGTCATCTTAGGAAGCTCCACTCCCAGGTTTTTGAATACCTTAGAGAATTTTGGCATGATCACCGTGATCAGCACGACCACCACCACCAGTGCGAAGAACATGACCACCGCCGGGTACGTACTGGCCGAGACGATCTTTTTCTGGAGGGCGTTCTGGCGCTCGAGAAAGTCGGCCACTCGCTCCATACTCTCGTCCAACGAGCCCCCCTCCTCGCCAGCCCGGATGATGGAGACGGCCAGGGGAGGAAAGATGGATCGAGTGGACATGGCCCGACTGATGGACACCCCCCCATCGACCTCTTTTTTGACCTGGGAGATGGCGTAGGCCAAACGTTTGTTCTTCGTCTGCTCTATCAGGATATCCAAAGACCCCCCGATAGTGACTCCTGCCTTGATCATGGTGGCCAGCTGACGAAAGAAGACAGCCTTGTCCTTCACCGGCACGGTACCGATCATGGACAGCTTGTCCATAAAGCTCAGATCAGAGGAGCCCTTCTTCTTTTTAAGTACGGAAGCTGACGTGCGCCTTGTTGCCGCAGCACTGCCTTTTACAGCGTCAATGGACAGAGGCAGAAAACCTCTTTGCCGAAGAATGGTCGCCGCCGCTGCCGAATCAGCGACGTCCAGATTCCCCGTCTCCACCGAGCCGTCCTGGCGTCTTGCCCGATAATTGAATTTCATGACCTAGCAAACCCTCCCATGAATCCCTTATTCCATCCCCTCGAAGACCAGTCGCTCCAGATCCTTTTTGTCGTATGCGAAGGGACGTGCCTGATCCAGGGTCAGGGTACCCCTGAGGACGAGACGCGCCAAGTCCTGCTCCATGGTATGCATTCCAGCGTCCAAGCTGGTCTGAATGATCCCCTTGAGCTGACTCGACTTGCCCTCCTTGACGCAGTGCCGGACTGCCGCCGTAGCCTGAAGAAGCTCGGTAACCACGATCCGCCCGCCGTTATGAAGGGGTACCAGCTGTTGGGAGCAGATGCCCACGAGCGACGATGCCAACTGGAGGCGGACCTGTTGCTGCTGATGCGACGGAAAGACGTCTATAATCCGGTCCACCGACTGGGGAGCGTCCCTGGTGTGAAGCGTCGCGAAGACCAGGTGCCCGGTCTCGGCTGCCGTTATGGCTGCACTGACGGTCTCCAGGTCTCGCATCTCGCCGATGAGGATGACGTCTGGATCCTGACGGAGAACGTGTTTCAAGGCGTCGGCGAATGATTTGGTGTCCTCGCCGATTTCCCGTTGGTGGACGACGGAATTTTCCGATTTATGAAGATACTCTATAGGATCTTCGATGGTGATGATATGTTCCTTTCGGGTCAAATTTATGTGTTGCAGACACGCGGCCAGGGTGGTGCTTTTCCCATGCCCCGTGGGGCCGGTGACCAGAAAAAGGCCTCGTCTCTGATCGCAGATCTCCACCAACGCTTCGGGGAGAAGAAGGTCGCCGATGGTTCGGATCTCTGTCGGGATGAGCCGAAGCGCCATAGCGGGATTGCCCAGCTCGAAGTAACAGTTCCCACGAAAGCGGCCCTCCACCCCGTCTCCATCATGGGAGAAGCTGAAGTCCAACTCCAGCCATTTTTGAAAGGCATCCCGTTGGTTCTGGGAGAGGATGGTTGCCATAACCTCCTCGATATCCCCCTCTTCCACTATCCCGGTGTCGTCAAGTTTTTCGAGAACTCCATCGATTCGCATGACGGGAAATTCGCCGACACTCAGGTGCAGGTCACTGGCACCATTTCGAATTACTCGATCCAGAAGCTCACCGATTGTAGACGATAATGCCATGACCGGTCTCCTCTCTCCTCACCTTTGCTTTCATTATACTCCATCCGCAGCATTATTGCAGCATCACAGCGTGACATTCATCATCTCTTCGACGCTGGTCACGCCGTTCAGAACTTTTGCGAGCCCCGCCTGGCGAAGAGTTCGCATCCCGAGTTCAATCGCCTTATTTCGAATCTCGGCCGAGCTCTCCTGGGAGAGAATCCTTTCCCTGATGGGATCGCTCATGGGAAGAATCTCGAACAGGGATGTCCGACCGGAGTATCCCATGCCTCGACAAGCATCACATCCCACGGGACGGAAGGCTTTGCTTCCCTCGGGGAGCCCCAGGTCCCGACAGAGGTTGGGATTCATGACGAACTCCATCTTACAGGCTGAACAAAGGCGACGAACCAACCTTTGAGCGATGACGGCCCTGACTGACGAGGCCACGAGGAAGGGTTGGATCCCCATATCGCTCAACCGAATGGGAGCACTGGTAGCATCGTTCGTGTGGAGAGTGGAAAGGACAAGGTGACCTGTGAGAGCCGCCCTGATGGCCAGGTTCGCCGTCTCACCATCCCGGATCTCCCCGAGCATGATGATGTCTGGATCCTGCCGAAGAATAGCTCGAAGAACCGAGCTGAAGGTTCGGCCAGACCGTTCGTCCACCTGCACCTGGTTGATCCCGGAGATAGAGAACTCGACGGGATCCTCGACGGTAATGATGTTGACCTCAGGTTTGTTGAGCTGGTCCAAAAAAGAGTACAGGGTGGTGGATTTTCCACTTCCAGTGGGCCCTGTCACCAATATGATGCCATAAGGCGACCGAAGTACGTCGTCGATGAGATCCCGATCCTGAGATTCAAATCCCAGCTTCTCCAGACCGACCATGGCGGCGCTTTGGTCCAGCACCCGGATGACAGTCTTTTCCCCATACACCGACGGCAGCGTAGAGACTCGAAGGTCTACCCGACGATCCAGAACCTTAATAAGAATCCGGCCATCCTGGGGCTTTCGTTTTTCCGAGATGTCGATTCCGGACATGATCTTGATCCGGGATGTCACCGCAGGATGAAGGCCTCGAGAGAAGTCCAGAGCACTGTAGAGCTGACCATCCACCCGGAATCGGACCCGAGTGTTTTTCTCAAAGGGCTCAATATGAATATCCGACGAACCTTCCCTGATACCCTGTTCGAGGATGGTATTGACGATCTTGATTACCGGAGCATCGTCGACTGAGGAATCGTCCTGAATGGCGTTGTCTCCCAGGGGAGGAGGATCGTCCTTGACGCCATGCATGACCTCAATCTCAGCGTCGTCGAGACTTTCCTGAATGGAGTAAATACGATCCAGGTCCCTGCGGATGTGAGATGCTGCACAGAGGTTGAAGTCGATCTCCGTCTCCGAGAGAATACGAAGTTCATCCGCAGCCAAAAGATCCAGAGGGTCTGCCGTGGCAACCATGAGATGACCATCATCGGTGATAGACAGGGGCAGGACCTGTAGGCGTTCTGCCACGTGTTTGGGAATCAATCGTACCGCATCAGGCATCGGGCGATAGCGAGCTGTAGATATTAAGGGGAGATGTAGTTGATTAGACAAAGCTTCTATCAGTTGAGATTCAGTAAGCCAACCATTTTTTACGAGAATTTCGCCGAGTCTATCTCGCCCTTTTTTCTGTTTTTCAAGCGCTGCCTGCAGATGTTCTTCCGAGAGAACGTTAGATTTGACCAGGAGGTCACCGAGCCTGACGTTCTTCAGTTTATTTTCTTTATCCACAATGTTATTTTCTTTATCCATAACGCGTCTCCTTGATATGCCTCCTTACGAAATTGTCCTTGGATGTCCATAAAAAGAGCTAGATTTAGGACTATCATCAACTATACCACGTAGAGGGATTCAAAACCACAACAAGGCAGAAAGATCTGAAAAAATGAAGAGGCATCTGATCATCAGAATAGAGTTATATCGGGGAGAGATAGATGAGCGGGAAGGAGAGAGAGACTTAGATTTAGAAGCACCCTCATCTGGAATTGCAACAGTCAAGAAAACTGTGTTGCCCGTGGCAAGAGATATCAGCACCATAAGAATGCCTGTAAAAAAACAGAGCAAGAGACCTGTTCCTTTTTGCAAGGCTCGAGGCGAGAAAGGAAAAGTGTGTTGAGAGGTATTGTATAAGCAAG